>JASBTH010000107.1 GCA_030148525.1 Saprospiraceae bacterium
AGTAATTTTCCACCAAGTCAGATAAACTTTGACCTTTTTCCTTAGCGTATTCCTTAGCCGTCTTTATGACCTCCCTTTCTATGGTCAATGTCAGCTTTGTGTTCATGGCTTTTCTTACAAAAATACGTGTTCAACCGGAAAGTATCAACACGTGTTCTTAAGATTATACTTCGTACAAAGACCATGATCGCATCTTGCATTTCTATACCGACAACGAAGTGGTTTTGCTCCGCAGTACTTCGTGCTGGTGTCCCAAACCACTTCGAGTCGAGTATATACTCGCGTAAATAGAAATCCTGATTGGTATCTGATTACTTGCTGCCTTTCCAACGAAGAACGTTAATGATGTGGCGACCCACGGTTGATCGCTTTCGTTTTTTATTCTGGATGCGATTTGGTAGTTGGTAGTGACGTTTGTTTGAAAAAAATAATACGGCTTACGTACTCCGTATTCGAAGGTAAATGGTTTGCCAAGCCTCCCTCGCGAAGCCCGGATCTCCACTTCACTCATAGTAAATACAGAAGGACGTAGTTTTATCTTTTCCTGCTGTTGAAATTCCGACAACTTGATCCTCTTCGATTCGTACCCCAGGTAATCCACAACCAGGTGCGCTTTCGGGGTAACATCGGGTATACATGTTAATTCAAAATAGCCTGCCTGGTCAGCGACGGTTCCGCATTTATCTCCTTCCAGGTAGATGGTCGTATAGGATAGCGGTGTATCATCCGACCCCAAAATGTAGCCCGAGTATATCTGCTGACCAATAAGGGTAGCTGACAGTACAAAAAGGAAGAAAAATACACACAACAGACTTTTAGAATGCAATGTACACAAACGCATATGTTATTGTTGTAATTCATGTCAGCAGCCTTCCGGCAAAACTAGAACACCCCGAACCCGTACCCCTCCTCCTTAAACCGGGTAATCAGCTCGTCGAGTTTGTAGTAGAATTTATCCGTCCGGGCGGGGCTGGTGCCCGGGTGTATGAGCAGGTGAAAGCCGTTCATGGAATGAGTTGACAGGTAGCTGTACACACTTTCCAAAATAGTATCGCTCGACAGGTAATTGGGCATATCCGGCGTGGTGTAGTCCGCATTCGACCGGGTCCCGGGAGAAAAGTTGACGGTGGTCTGCTGCAATTGGGCCGCAATGTTCACCACCCGGCGGTTATACCACTCGTAGGGCGGCATAAAGACGGTAGGATAGATCTCCAGCCGGTGCAAAGCCTCCAGATTCGAGCGGATATCCTCTTTTATGACCCGTTCCGGGTGGAGCAGGCTGTCTCGTTTCATCCAATCACAATACAGCAGATGCTTATCAGAGTGAGCACCCACGTAGTGCCCCTGCGCTGCGATGGACCGGACCAGCTTCTCGTAATTCCGCACGAAATCACCCGTGAGAAAGAAGGAGCCTTTTACCTCGTGTTTCCGGAGTACCTCCAGGACGTATTCAAAGCCCTCCGCATAGTCGTGCCCCGTAAAGCACAGATATATGTGGGGTTGCGTCGTATCCGTACGGATGGTCGCTCCCTGTGCATCCACCACATGCTGTGCGGGCAGGGAGGCATACAGAAAGCAGCATAGTCCAATCATCAGTCCCCTATTCATCACTCAGCCAGGTTAAGATCAGCAATAATTCAGCGGAACCGTCCAGAGTGGGTTCATTGGTGCTGTAATCCGCCCAGTCATCCATGTACTTGATGTGAGGGGGCTGCAAATGTGCGTATTCGTCGGCCTCCGAGAGGGTGATGCCCAGCATATTCTCGTGAATGGTCGACCACAGCGGTCCGTCGACCAGGCTCCCTTTGATCGAGGTCTTTTCTAGCCGCCAGAAAGGCATATGCACATCCACCGGCGTATCCGCTCCTTCCGGGATGTCGGTGATCATGCTCGAACTCCAGGGGTTTAAACCCAACAGCCAGTCGACGTGGTTCTGCAGGAGTGGACGGTATTTCTGGGAACCTGTCATTTCCTCGTACAGCATGGCCTGGGTAGCCACGGCAGCCGCGAGGTTGTTGGAGCACCAGATAAACAGATGCCCGACGCCGTAAGGATTCTCCCGGGCTCGCTTTTGTATGTTTTGCAGGTTGTGGTCGTAAAAGGCGAGTACCTTCTTCTTGTCCCGGGGCGTGCCCACCTGCCAGAGCGCGTAGTGTCCCATATTGACGAAGGGATACATTTCGTAGTGACTGGCAGTATCGCGCTCCATCCACGACCAGCTGCCAATGATATCGGCATAGCGCCTGGCATCT
This sequence comes from Saprospiraceae bacterium, assembly GCA_030148525.1. Classification (GTDB taxonomy): domain Bacteria; phylum Bacteroidota; class Bacteroidia; order Chitinophagales; family Saprospiraceae; genus DT-110. The sequence goes on from JASBTH010000107.1 coordinate 2,253, forward strand.
TTCAGGAAGCGTTTCTTCCCCGTAATCTTGTATAAATGGGCGGCCGCCCATTCCATATCGTCGGCCCAGGTATTTTCCTCGTAGCGGTAGGGTGCGCCGTAGCTGTTCCCCTGCTGATAGCCCTCCTGTTGTTGGCCCATGGCGTACAATTCTTTCGCCGCCTGCAGGCAGGTCTTCGCAAATACCTGATGCTCCGGAAATTCGCGGAATACCATATACCCAAGTGCCAGCGTAGCCGAGGAGCGCCCAGCCAGATTGGCAATCCCGGTAGCCTGACTCTTGTATTTGGATAGTCCCTGGGGTTGCCCGGTCGCAAAATACACGGGCCGGAAGCTATTTGGTCCCCAGCCGTAATCGGCATTATCCTGATCGGGCATTTTGAAGCCACGGTGATCCCGATCGTCGGCCACCTGATGGTACAATTCATCGGGAGCGGGGTGGAGTTTGAGGATCCATTCCAGGCCCCACCTGGCTTCGTCCAGTACGTCGGGCAGACCATTACCGCCGGGCAGGCCCCGCGCACCAAACCGGTCCCGAAACTGATCGGGCTGCATCTGGTAGGCCATCAGGAGGCGAGCGGTGGTATTGCTCCCGGTGATAAGGTATTTAAGCTGATCACCGGCATCGTGCCAGCCACCGGTAGCGTCGATGCGGGTCGAATCCGGTCGTTTCCCGAAGAAACTCAGTCCGTCGAGTTGGTGACAAAACGCCCTGATATGCGGATTGTACCCACACCGCTGGGTTCGGATGAAATCGACGACATCCTCTTGCCAGCGGGGATAGGCGCCAATGGTAAAGGCAGGGCTGGTCAGACCCTGGTTCGCCAGCTCAAAGGAATACGTACCTTCCGTCCGGATTTCCGAAAAGTCAGCCACGTAATAATGCGAAAAAGGGGCCCAGGCACCATCAGCGATCTGGCAGGAATAGGTACGCACGGCATTCCCGGTACTGTCTTTCAGGATCAGCGTGGGATGGTCGAGCGGGCCTTTACTCAGGATAAGGGCTCGTTTCGGCATATCGGCCGGGTACCCCTGCAGGTTGACCCGGATCTCGGTGGCGGGCTGGGCACGGGCCGAAAAGAGGATTGGAGTCAAGAGCACTACTAAAAAAAGTCGCATGGGCGGTATGGTTTTGGTCCGTGGTCCAAGGTCCGTGGTCCGTGGTCCATGGTTTATGGTATGGTTGTGATCCGGGGTGTAAGGTCCTTAGTGCCAGGTCCGGAATCTACGATTTTAGTCTACATTGATTTTTAAAACTTTGTACGAATGTACTTAAAAGAGGAATTGCGATAAGCTTAGATTTGGCTAAATACGTACCTCGCCAGCCGGTTTTCTCCTTTTCGAATAGAATCCCCTTGTCGACACCTTTCTTAAGATCCCGCGTAGCGTTAGCCGTGGAGATATCTTTAAACATATGGAGATAGTCTTTTCGGGTAAATTCACGCAGTTCAGTTTGCTCTTTGAAGTATTTCATTCGCTCCACATCACTAAGGTTCCTTCGTTGGTCTTCAACTAATAGCTGGCATAGTGCGAATACGAGATGGGCGAAGGAAAGTCTCTCATCCTGAACCTTAGCCTCAACCTTCGACCAACTGCTGGACGTGAAGCAGCAGCTGAAAGACATTTTACGCAAGTACGCTTTTTCGCACTATACGCTGGAGACAGAACTAGACGGAGAGACGTGTGCGCTGGCGGAGAATAGCTCCTAAAAAGGGAGTATTCCAAATTGATGGTACTTTTAGGCTTACCAACAAATGGAAAAGGAATGGCAAAAACAATCAAATGGATTATTTCGGCACTCACATCCTTGTGCATGGTATCTACCTCGTGTACCACTGCCCCTAAACCGAAGGAGGACTTTCTCCCCACTTTTTTGACAGGCTCGTTTGAAGACGACTATGGGGTCCGGTATCACATTGACCAGGAAGTCTTTCACTTACTGCCGGATGATGAATACCATGTCTTAAGTGTACATAGAACAGAGGGGTATATCATCCTGCAGAACGATTCCCTCAATTCCTTTGCTCCCGGATTATTCACGAGGATCGATTACCAACAGCTGGAGAATATGGAGCCGTACGAATGGGCTTTTTGCTTTAGCAGCTATGCGGCGACCAGTGTAGAGGAGGCTACCACCCAGGTGAATACCCGAAAAACGGATTTAATGACCGGATGTGATGGATTTCCCTTTTCGAGAATGAAGCGGTTGGGTGTATCGGAATAGGACTCCATACCCCTGCCTGCGTACCCTACTTCTCAAAAACCAAAGAATCGGTGTTGGCACCTAATCCTTTGAGTAGAGTATTGATATCTTTCACCATTTTCTCTGGTCCGCACACGTAGAAGTGTTGGGAGAATCCCTCAACGTGGGCCTTCAAAAAGCCTGTATCGATCCGGCCGTGCTCGTGGTCTGATTTATCTTCCCGGGTAAGTGTAGATATGAAGCTTTGTCCGAGCATCTCCTCGAAGTCTTTTTCCATGATCACATCCTTCCCGGTCTTATTGGAGAAAAGCAGTTGGTTGCCGTCCAGTTGACCCTTTGCGTTCAGGTCGCGCAGGATGGCGATAAAGGGCGTAACCCCAGCTCCGCCGGCGATAAAGGTGCCGGGACCTTTGTATTCGATAGCGCCCCAGGCGTCATCGATAAGGAGTTCATCACCTTCCGTTAATGCATCGATCTTGTGGGTGACGCCATCGTGATCGTGGTAGCTTTTGATGGTAAATTCCAGGTGATCATCATCTGGTAGGGAGGTAAAGGTGAAGGGGCGTTTCTCGTCCCGGTATCCGTCTTGGTTGATGGCTACTTCCGTGGCTTGTCCCGGAGTGAACGTATAGCCCGCGGGCTTGTCGGTGGTGATTCGTTTGACATCGTGTGTTAAGGAGAGTATTTTTTGAATTTTGACTTGGTGTGCCATGGTGACTATCTAACTTTTGGTCTACTTCTACTAATGAGGAAGCATTTCAATTGTTCAGGCTTTTTTGCGAAAGCGGAAGCCAAATAGCATTAATGGGGAAGAAAAATGACGTTCACAAGTCCTAATTCGGTTTAAATATTGTTTCAAAGGCATTATAAACCGCAATGTGTAGTGCATCTCCGTGTGTTTTATCCTCAAAATATTCGTAAAACAAATTCGTATTTTGCTTTTTATTTTTATTTAGTTTACCAAACAGCTCTTTCGCTGTTCGCTCCATTACGTCCCCTTCTTTCCCTCCGGCTATATAAATTGATTTATTTGAATTATACAAAGTTGGTTGTTCGTCTAAAAGTTTTTCATTATCCCACCATAAGCTTGGACTGACAATGATGTAGTTATCAAACAGCTTTGGCTTTTTAAATAAAATTTCTGTTGCTAATAACCCTCCTAATGATTGTCCAATAATGGTTTTAACCTCAGTAGTCCTGAATTTTGCATCTATGAATGGTTGAAGCTCTTCCTCTAAAAAAGCAATAAATTCCCCTGATTTTCCGGAGGTTGGAAATTCTTTTTGGTCAAGTTCATTCTGAGACGGAGATGTAAAATCTCTTTTCCTGTCGACATTACCAATTCCGACAACGATGGATTCTGGAATCATATTAATCCAAGAAAAAGAACCAAACTGAACAATTCCTGATATATGTATAAAGTCTTCATTTTTTGATCCATCCAGTAAATAAATTACCGGGTATTTTTTTGCTCTATTCTCATAATAACCGGAGGGTACATAAACATTAAGCTCTCTATCCTCATTCAATATTGATGATGCAATACGTATTACTTTTCCAATGGAAAAGTCAGTTTCACTAATGGTTTTAGGCAATTCCTGCCCAAGTAAAATATTGGTAGCCAGGATC
>JASBTH010000122.1 GCA_030148525.1 Saprospiraceae bacterium
CATCCCTATGTATTCGAAATACCCCTGATCGTGAAAACACCGGGGCAGACCGCCAGCCAGCGAATCCAGGGAATTGCGGAGCACCGCGACTTCTTTCCATCAGTGCTGGATTTTATCGGACATAATGAACTGTTGCCATCCGGTATTTCGGGGCGCAGCTGGTGGCCTAATCTGGGAAATGGTACCAAAGTACCCCGTAGGTTCAGTAAGGGGTATGATATTAATAGGATATTGACCTCCTGGTATGAGCCTCCCCTGCTATACATTAAAAGCCACGACCATTATCAGGTGTCCGAGAAATGGCATGGTAATGCGGCAGAGGACTTTCTATTTTCCCGGACCGATGACCTGGAGGGTATGAAACCACTGGATGATCCCGATCGACTGGCTTATTTTCGTTCACTGGCGACCCGGGATGCCACTCCATTGACCTAACTGATAAAGACTATTCCCCATGGAAGACGTAAAAGAACAAATATATAATTGGTTACCGCAGAATACGCGCCTCGAACGGATATGGTTTATTGCCAAGACCGATTTTAAAAAGCGGTATTACGGCTCCTTTTTAGGACTGGTATGGGCGTTGCTAAATCCAGTTTTTCGCTTATTGGTCTACTACACGGTGTTTACGGTTGTTTTTCAGTCAAAAGAAGAAAACTTCATCTTTTTCCTTTTCCTGGGGCTGATCCATTATCTGTTTTTTGCGGAAGCAGTCAATATGGGCATGAAGGTATACCGGACGAAATCCTATTTGATGGAAAACATTCAGATCAACAGCTTTGATATTTACTACGCGGGGCTGGCGGCCAGTTTTTTTGGGTTCCTCTTTAATTTACTATCCTTTTTACTTTTCCGCATTCTATTGGTTGATGCCTCCTTTTCTGCTGACGTACTATTATACCCGGTTATTCTGATCACCTTGCTGGCCTTCACTCTGGGCAGCACCCTGATCCTGTCCATGGTCTGGACGTTTTTCAGGGATATCGTCCACATCTGGGATCTCATCCGTCTGGCCCTGTTGTGGCTAAGCGGTGTCTTCTATTCCCTGGACCCCTCAGCCACCTGGAAAACGGCTTTACTCACCCACCTTACCCCCTTACCCGGTATTCTGACGAATGCCCGGGCTTTATTGATCTATAACGAATCACCAGACTATTGGATGCTGATGTACTGTCTGGTCTATAGCTTGCTGATCCTCGGGCTGGGCATACTAATGCACAAAAGGCTTAGCAACAAGGCACTGGAAAAACTGTAACCAATGAAGTACCTGTCTTCCAGGCTGTTTTTTTTGGTAGCCTATTTTATGGTCCAATCTTTATGTCTTTTTCAGAATCAGCTGCGGGTGGCTCCCTGGGGGCAATTCACCAATTTTGGCGGTCTGGGGAAGGCCATGGTCTACGCTCGTTTAGCCCTGTCGGAGCAGCAGGGATTATTCAGCGCCGGTGGCCTTTTATTCCTGGATTCCAGTACGAGTGACACTGAACGGCGTCCGCACAATGAAAATCTCTACTTAGAAGGCATTCCCGTTTCTGACAATCGGTTCTACTATAAATCACGTCCGGCCTTCTCTACCTATCTGTATGCAGCATGGGATATGATCAGCCCTTTTCCGAATAGTACAAACATTGTCATTTTCAGGTTATTACAATCGATTCTCTCCTCCCTGATCCTCGCTTGGTTATTGCACTGGGTATGGCTGGAATTTGGACGATCATCTGCCATTATGGTAGCGATAGGTTTTCTGTTGTCCCCCTGGCTGACGGTTTCCGGCGGACATCTTTTCTGGGCTTCCGGATTTTTCTATTTACCCATGGTTTATATAGCCCTGCAACTTTATCGGGCACCTGATGCACTATTTAGTGGCCAGCAGGTGCTGATCATCGCCGGTCTGTATTTTATCAAGAGTTTGTATGTGGGGTACGAATTGATCACGGCCGCTTTATTGATGTGTCTTATTCCGATTGTTTACTATGCCTTCCGGCAAAAATGGGGGGTGAGGAAACTTTTCAGGCAACTGGCTATTAGTTCAGTTGCCATCTCAATTGGGTTGATACTATCCGTAGGGGTTTTACTGTGGCAAATGAGCAGAGTGGAAGATAACCGGACTACCGGATTTGCGCATTTAAAAGAACGTTTTGAGGTTCGCACCACCGGGAGAATGCCGGGAGCCGGAGGTGTTACCCCCCAACTGCAGGCGTCACAAGAGGCGAGTTACCGGGAAACATTGAGCAAATACTGGGCGACACCATTGGTACGGTTTCCGAAACTTTCCCGTCAGGGCCCCGTATCCAGATGGGTGATCTCCACCAGAGTATTTTTGGTGGGAGCGATACTGCTTGCGGTTGTCAGTTGTTTTTGGCTGACCTTGCGGCCGCTGGCCGGTACTTTTTTAATCAGTCTGGTCGCGCCGGCATCCTGGTTTTTGCTGTTTAAGTCCCATTCCTATATGCATCCTTTTCTGGACCCATTGGTGTGGTATTTACCGAGTGTACCGATGGCATGGGCGTTATTCGGGCTTATCCTTACCCAACTGGCACAACATTTTCGCCGGGGAACCGTAAAAACGGTGGATGCGGACCTCCGTTTTTAAATGGGGGTTTACGGGTACCGAATCAGGTAATTCTCCATTTGCAGGGTATAAAAGCAGCCTTCTTTTGTTACTTTTGATAGGAAATTACGACTATGCGTCTGGCAGAAAAATTAAGGACCTTATTGGGAAAAACCTCCGAAGCTGAATTACCGCAATCAGCGTCCGAAAGGGGGGTAAAGGTCCTGGTGTTGGGCTTAGCCAAAAGTGGTACCAGCATTCTGATGTACCGGATTGCCAGTGGGTTAGATGATTGTCGGGAATATTTCGAACCGGGCGCCATGGAAGGCGGGCAGGATGTGGAGGCGCACCGGGAAATGACGAAAGATCCGGGAAACGTGGTAACAAAAATAGTTTTCCATCCACTTTCGCCTCATCGGTTATCCGAGATCCTTCCCCTTTACGATAAAGTGATCTGGATACACCGCGACCCGCGTGACCGTTTGTTGAGCACCTTTTTTTACAATTGGTTCAAAGACCACGATCCGAAGCCCGAGCGATACGAACGGGCGCTGGCTTTGACCCGTCAAAAGGAAAAACATCCGGCTTCTGTGCCATTCAAAAAACTAATTGGAATATCCTTTACTCCTTCCAATATTGATCGAACCTACCAACCCGTTATAGCGCTTTTAGACTCCCTGGGTGATTCCATGTTCATGTTGTACTACGAGTCTTTTATGGACGATCGTTACCGTGAACTGGAAGAATACTTAGGCTTCCAAATTGATCCGGGCGCCGAAGTGCACCAGGACGTACAACGGGTATCCAGGAGCAAGCGATACGACAATTGGCGACGCTGGTTCACAGCGGAAGACGTTGAATTTTTCAAACCACTACTCACGGATTACATGCAAGCCTTTGGCTACGATACGGAGGATTGGGAGCTAGAACCGGTTGACAGCCTTCCTGCCGCTTTGGGCAGTGCGT
>JASBTH010000137.1 GCA_030148525.1 Saprospiraceae bacterium
TAAAATGCTGCTCAACTACGTCGATATGCTGGAGAAGAACCCCAAATTTAGCTTGGTCACCCTCTATGCACCCGATGTCGAAAAGCTTTTTGCCGACTTTAAAAGTCACTACAAATGGCTGGAAGCTGCCGGGGGACTTGTGTACAATGAAAAAGGAGAGATCCTGACCATCTACCGCCGCGGATCATGGGATTTGCCGAAAGGTAAAATTGATCCGGGAGAAACACCGACCCAGGCCGGAATTCGCGAAGTACAGGAAGAAACGGGCCTGAACCAGCTGGAACTGGGCCCGGAATTACACATCACCTACCACACCTACCGGCTCAAAAATGGCAAGCGCGTGCTGAAAAAGACCTATTGGTATCGCATGGATACCACAGAAACGGATCTGGTGCCGCAGACGGAAGAGGATATTGAGCAGGCCGTCTGGCAGTCGCCACGCACCTTTATTGCTGATGCCAAACCGGTCTATGGAAATATCCTGGACGTCGTGATGGCTGGTATCAGCCATCCGGGGAATGAGTGAGTCGGTTTCGCATCTCCCGCAATATCTCCTCGATGGGATAATTCGCCTCGCTGAGCACGTGTGTTTTTCCGTCCTCCTCCAGGATTATCAGCAATCGGACGCGATCCGATGATTGGCCGGGATTGAGCAGGGACGGCTGCTGGTCCATTTCGATATAGGCATCGCGAATATTCTCCAGTTGGGTTTTGCCGTAAGGCGTTTCTAAAAAGTTCTCCCCTAAACGAACGGTTCCTATTTTCTCACTGGTTAGCTTGCTGAAAACGGCCGTTCCACCAGCTAAAAGGGCCAGAATAAAGCTCAGTAGTGCCAACAGCGACCGATAGGATCCTTTGGATTTTCGCAAAAACAGGAATGTAGCACCAGCGGCTAGTATGCATACCATCAGGGCAATCCAGAATAATTGATCATTCTGAGTGTTGTTTGCTTCGAAAAGAAGGACTTGCTGCTCATTCATTGATAGCTGTTTCGGTGGGCATCATCAGGCTGTCCAACCAGGTGGGAAAAACCTTCCGGTAGTTGCTATCGGGTATTTCCGGGTACCATTGGTCGGGGATTTGATTATTCCAGATGCCCCATTTTTCATTTCGGTAATATACGGTCAGGCGAATTTGATCGCCACCATCCCAGGCAAATAATTTATGATGGACCAAGCTATCCGGCAATTGCCGGTCGTACGGAGCGGTCGATTGTGGTGCCTCGTGATCGGACAGCTTTCTGACCCAATCAACCAGTCGCGTTGAATCACCTGTCCAGGCGGGAGTAGTGACCCAGGAAGAATCCGCCCGGTAAAACATCCAATGCACACTATCGCGCACCAGGGCCAGGGAGTCAGGTGCATCCCATTCCACCAGTCGCGGTGGTCGGTAATACGAAAAGGTGCGAAAAAAAGGACGGGTCAGGTCAGCGTTAACCAGATACTTTTCGGGTAGCCTGTTAAAGCCAAACCAGGTCGTATCGGGATAAGTACGTCGCAATTGGAAGGCTTCTTCTTTCGGGCTTTCGCCAAAAAGAAAGACCTGTACAGCTGTTCCCTCAAGTGTACCATTGGAAACCATACCCTCCGTTTTCAGTTCGGTGATCGCTGTCAGGAGTTGGTGCATTTTTCCCCTGTCAACCCAGGTACTTTGTTGACCATTACTGGCCAGCCAGCGGCCCGATTCCCGCGTGTAGGTCAATACCTCACCGGAAGAATGGTTGACCCGGATGGTTGTCAGCATAGCCGTATCGATGGTCAGCAGGGGCTCACCATTGGCAAATGCATTGGGAATGGGCCGGGTCAGCCACTGATAGATCCAGTAGCCACTTGCCGCCAATGCCAGTGCCAGTATCCAGGTTTTTGCTTTCATATGGGACAATTTGCTGGTTTTGTTGGCAAGTACGTATTTTGTGGTCAAAATTAGTAAACAGGGTAGCTGGATCAGCCAGCCTGCGAATGGACTGTCCAATCTAACTCTAAAATACTTAAGATATGCGTATTGTTTGGTGCCTGATTGTGGGCTTAGTAATGGCCGGTGCTGCTTGTACGTCAAACGGCGGAAATGATGATTCTCCAATCGTTCCTGTATCGACCGATGGATATACGTCGGAAGCTATTCCCGGATCGGACGTACGTTATCTTTTTCAAACCAATGGCGGAGGCGTAATTCAGGAAGAAGGCTTTTTGGCCGATAGCCTGCGTACCGGTGCCTGGGTAACGTACTTTCCAAATTCCAATTTCCCGAAAACCCTGACCCATTTCGTGGACGGGCGGGCCAATGGTATGTATTACGAATTCAACGAGCGGGGTCAGATGACCTTGCAGGCTCATTACAAAGACAACAAACTGCACGGCTACTACGCGAAGTACCGCTTTGGACGTCCTACTATGGAAGCGGGATACGTGGAGGGCAAACTCGACGGAGCAGTCCGTGAGTATCATGTATCAACGGGTGATCTGCAAAAAGAAATCACCTATAAAATGGGCGTTATGGATGGCCCCTATCGCTTCTACAACGAGAAGGGTGAAGTGACTATCGAATACATGTATAAGAATGGAAAAAAAGTAAGCGGCGGTGCCTTGAATTCCGACGGCACCAATAAGCCAATGTAAGAAGGCGCGGGAAGCAACAACCCCCAATAAGTAAAAAAAGCGCAAGATAATAGTGGTCATTCTTTATCGTCAGGTTGGGCCTTGAAATTCATCACTTGACGAAATAGCCTGTGTCCAACCTCACGGTTCTCTAGGTCCCTGCCCGGGGCCTCCTAAATATTCTTTTGGGGATACCGCTTGAGGCGACCGGCAGCAAATTCCCTCTTCAGGAATTGAGCCAGGTGCTGCTTCTGCGCACCGGTCATACGGTCATTTGGATTAGCAAGGTTGGGATCAGCAGGTACAGGTCTTAACCAGTTCATGAGATCCATCATATCTCGCATACTGTGTTTCATAAAGTAAAATTTGAATTGCGGGGAGGCAGGTACACACCAAATCCTACCCAACATGGCATTGGTAATAAGTTCTATCCTCATCTTAATTTAGAATAAGGAAATGTAAGGGAGGAAAGATGTGCATCCTTTGTTTTCAGCTTCTATCCCTGATTGGGTTAATGCAACTGCAATACTTCCCGCCTGCTTAAGAGCGTGTTTGGGATTAGTTTGGTGCGGCTATCAATAGTGGTAGGGCTGAGTGAATGCCAAATTTGTCTCAAACAGGCTGAAAACCAGAATTTAAAATCTCTCTACGGAGGAATAAGGTTCGGTTTTAAGCCTCTTTTTTATGTTTATTACGAGTAATCAAGTGCTCGCGGGGGGTCATATTGGTAATTTCCTTAAATACTTTGTAGAAGGTAGATTTATTCTTAAATCCACACTGTAAGGCAATGCCGTAAAGGGTCAGATTCTCAAATTCTTCATTACCAATTTTATACTTGGCTTCGGATATTCGGAAGTTGTTAACAAACTGCTGGAAATTACATCCTGCCTGGTTGTTAACTACCTGGGATAAATATTTGGTATTCGTCATTAATCGATCCGCAGCATCCCGTAAGGTGAGGTTGGGATCGAGATAGATCTTTTCCCGTTCCATCAGTGTGCG
>JASBTH010000151.1 GCA_030148525.1 Saprospiraceae bacterium
TACCGGAATTGTATTACCCCTGCTGATCATCGCCGATATCTTTGCGGTAAGCTACTACAACCGGCACGCCGAATGGACATACATCTGGCGTCTACTGCCCGCAGCCGCAGCGGGGGTGTTGCTGGGGGTAGCGGTAGGGAAATACCTGAGCGGACCCGTTTTCACCAATATGCTGGCCATTATCATTCTGGTGACCCTGGTACTGATGATCATTCAGGAGCGAAGCAACTGGTTGGCCAAACGAATCAAAGGATGGGGGCCCACTTCTGCCTTCGGTTTTATGGGTGGCTTCACTACTATGGTAGGGAATGCGGCAGGGCCCCTCATGTCGGTCTACCTGCTGGGGACCCGCATTCCCAAATACGCCTTCATTGGCACCGGAGCCTGGTTTTTTATGCTTATCAATGTGTTCAAAGTGCCTTTTCACGTGTTCGTCTGGAAGACTATCGACGGCAGTACGTTATTACTGGGACTGAGCAGCATTCCGGCCATTGCCCTCGGCATTTTGGTGGGCATCAAGGTCGTGGATCGTATTCCGGAGCGTGGATTCCGCATTTTCGTAATGGTGATGACGACCCTGATCGCTATCCGGCTGCTGGTCGGGTGAGTATTTTGGTTCAGGTTCAGGCTAAGTACTCTATTATCAAACGTATTGAGACTATTTATTTAAGTGTGCCTCAACCTCCCCTGCCCGCCGAAACGAAGTGAAGGCGGGAGCCTTAGCCTCAACCTAAGCCTAAGCCTTAACCTTGTAAAGTGTTAATTCCCCCAGCGTGCACTGTGTTACACCCGCTGACACTTGGAATTGAACGTTGGTAGCGGTAAATTAAAGATCACATTTACCAAAAAACCGATATACATGTCCACTCTTCTTTTTTCCTTCCTGGGAGGACTCCTCCTGTTTGTATCCACCCCAGCTGATATTGATCCCACCGGAACCTGGAAATTGACTATGACCACGCCTGATGGCCAGGAAATGGTTGCCAGCTTGACGTTTAAAGACGGGGCTTTTAAGGGCGACTTTATGATGGATGGTGAAATTGACGTCGCCGGATCGTATTCGGTGGAAGGTGATGAAATCACCATTCAGGACGACGGCGAAACCAGTGAAAATCCTTGTGTGGGACCTGGTACTTATTCGGTGGTAATGTCTGACAGCGGCATGAGTCTGACACTGGTCGAAGATGACTGCGATCAAAGATCCGAAGTACTGGACGGCAACACACTTACCAAGATGTAATTTTCTTTTGCCCGGAAACGGCTGGAGCGGATTTTGGCTCTCGCCACGGAGCGTGTTTGGTATACCAAATGCGCTCTAGTTTTTGGGGAATTAGGTATTTGGTCATGCATGAGATGTTCTAAAGCCAAAAGTGACCAGTGAAAAAATCACCAGAATCACATATAGCTGTTCCCGAACACTACTCACCCGGTCTTTGCCCACTAAGGTCAACCGACATTCATGCATGTCGAGGTACAATAATTGCTCTGTACCATCCCACAAATGATATTCAACACCCCAAAATGTTGGTCGCCGCAACAGTAATCGACCACCAACATTGGTCTGGATAGTGGCTGACCGTCCCCAAAGTTTGAATTGTAAGTCGGCCACCAGGCCAGATTCCGGGTGCTCTGCCCGAAAGGCTATCGTTCGCCTTGCCAGTTCATGGATATAGAACCAGCGACCTGCCCATTCGGCTGCTTTGGTGGTGTCGGCTGCACGGTGGGGTGGCAGTATCCAACCGATCAGTACTTCGTTCTCGAACAGCTGGATACGTGGATGTCCATCTTCCATTTCCGTGATCCAGGTAATCATCTACGAAAGATCAATTGGTCAGGCGTTCCGCGACTGGCGAAAAAGAGATCTGGTTTTCCGTCACCGTTGAAGTCGGCCTGCTCCGTATCAAATCCACTGCCGGCTATGCCTTCCGGCAAAAAACCAGACGGTGCATCGGTAAAGTGTCCTTTTCCATCGTTGAGGTACACGCGGTAGGGGGATAATTCCCGATAGGTAGGTCCGTTGGAATTGCTGGTAATGATATCCAGATCACCGTCGCCGTCCAGGTCAAAAAAGTCCCCGTCGAAGGAGTTGTCATCGTAGCCCGGCAGAGCATCTCCGCTCACATCCTGAAATCGCCCCGAGCCATCGTTGATCAGCAGTCGGTTTTTCGGGCTGGCGGAGGATACAAATGCCCGAACGTTGGCAAACAGGATATCGAGGTCCCCATCACCATCCACATCCCCCAAATCTGCTTCCCGCGTTTCCTCCGGTTCGGCCCGATAGGGTAGGGTGCCTTCCGGAGCGTCCCTGAAAACACCCGATCCATTATTGAACAGCAGTTGATTCGCATCTTCATTACCCACCAATAAATCGAGATCCCCATCGCCGTCCACATCCCCTAATTCCAGGTCCTGGGTGACATCATCGCGCCAGGGAAGCCGACGGTCCGTGTCATCCATAAATTGTCCGCCCGTATTGATCAATATCCGGTTCTGCCCATTATTGCCGATCAACAGATCGGGTTGGCCATCGCCGTTCACGTCGCTTACGATCAAGGCATTGGAGGTACCCGTCACCGGAATGCGGTCACTGGCATCAGTAAACGAACCGTTATCTTCCTGTAGGTACATCTCGTTGATCTGATCGTCTTCGCTTACGATGACGATATCCAGGTCGCCGTCACCGTCGAAATCAGCCAGACCTACGTCTTCGCTATCGCGTTCGGTGCGCGGCAGTCGATCGCTGGCCAGCGTAAATACCCCATCGCCTCTGTTCAGGAGTAAAATATTGGGACGAAATTCATTGGCAATCACGATGTCCAGATCACCATCGGCATCTATATCCGCTACACCCGCGTCCATACTCAGTCCACTTAGGGCCTCAGCAGGCAGGCTGGTTTGGGTTACATCCCGGTAGAAATTGGATTGCTGCGGGGATCCAGATTGGTCCGCACGGTTTTGACAAGCAGTGATGGATAATAGTAGCAACGGCAGAAATCGCAGGAGGTACGCCATACTTTTTGCTTTAAGATATCATGAGGTCGGGCTCAGGCTATTTCGCAAAGGCCAGATCCTTAAGGTCCGACCTCACATAAAGATACAAATTAAGCCAGGACTCTTTTGCCGGAAGGCTTTGGCAAAGGAGTAAACATGGACCACCTTCTGCCGTTGTAAAGTAAACCAAACATGAGACAACTAACAGAAAAAAAAGTCGCTGTATTAGCAACCAATGGCTTTGAACAATCAGAATTAGTAACTCCCGTTAATCGACTAATTGAAGAAGGAGCTGAGGTAGATATCGTAAGCCCCGAAGAAGGCGAAATCCGTGGCTGGCACGACGGTAATTGGGCTATGGATCCCATTAAAGTGACCATGAAGGTGGAAAATGCCAATCCGGCTGAATATACCGGTCTGGTGTTGCCCGGTGGAGTGATGAATCCCGATAATCTGCGCCGCGACCACAAAAGCGTGGAATTTGTCCGGGGGTTCTTCGAATTGGGAAAACCCGTATCCGCCATTTGCCATGCACCCTGGACCCTCATTGAAGCAGGTGTAGTTGATGGTCGTAAAATGACCTCCTTCAGCAGTATCCGTACGGATCTGGAAAACGCCGGGGCGAATTGGGTCGACGAAGAAGTTGTAGTCGATTCAGGACTGGTAACCAGCCGTCATCCCGGTGACCTCGATGCCTTTATCAGCAAAACGGTAGAAGAACTGATCGAAGGAGTACACACGGAGCAAACGACATAACAGAATACAGGTTTGAGGTGTGGGGTTTGGGGTTTGGGGCAACCTTCATAACCTAACCTTAAACCTTTCCTGCCCGCCGAAGCCCGGCAGGGTGGAGGAGGGAAACCTCAAGCCTGATAAAATATTTTAATAACACGTATGAGATTGAGCAGATAGGTGCCAGCACCTCATACCTCAAACCTCATACCTCATACCT
>JASBTH010000158.1 GCA_030148525.1 Saprospiraceae bacterium
ATCCAAGTCGATCACATCGGAGGTCATGGACATCATGAGCGTGAAAAGACTTCCGATACCGAAGGAGAAAAAAGGCAGCGCAAATATGAATAAGTAAGGTTTCCCCGGAACAAGTAAAAACCACAGCATTACATATCCAATAATGGAAATCCCCTGGGATAAAAGAAAGGCGCGTTTCTTCCCAATCTTTTTGGACATCCAGGCTACAATAGGGATTACGATAAAAGTAGTAGAAATAGCACCTAAGCTTCCGAAAAGCGTTGGCCAAAAACCGGCATTGGCCGCATCCGCATCACCGTTAAAGAGGTGATAAACAATGATGAAAAAGGTGAAGGTAGCTACGGTATTGAAGGCATTGAAAATGAAAAAAGTGGAAATACACAGTTTCCGGAAGGGTTTAATAGTGAGCGCCTCTTTAAAGCCCAAAATGATTTCATTAAAACTACCTCCGATGTTTTTTAGGGTCATGGGGGAATAATCCTCGTTCAGGGTCGATTTACTTTTGATGAAAATAGCAGGTATCATGGCCACGACCATCAAAATAACCCCTACCCAAATGGCGAGTGTCCTGGTGGCTGTCTCGGCGTCAGGAAACCACCCGTCCGGTCCATTGTCGTACATGATCACCCAAAACCAGGGGGCTATCACCCAGGCCCACTGACCAATCCATTGTGCCGTAGCCATGATATTGGTGCGCTCGTGAAAATCATCACTCATCTCATAGCCCATCGCTACGTAGGGCACACTGAATATGGTTAGTCCCAGGTAGAAAATAAAGGACCAAATCATAAAGTAGGTGAAATTGTAATTGAGTGATATTGTCTCACCGGTGGCCGGATCCGTTTTGTAGAGTTGCCACATCGCTACAAAAGCCACGCCCATAATGATGGCGCCGGCCATCACGTACTGCCTGCGCCGGCCCCATCGGGATTTAGTATTATCCGAGATAAAGCCCATGATGGGGTCCGTGAAGGAATCGAAAATTCTGGGGAAGAAGTAGATAATCCCCCACATCCAACCGGGGAATCCTAAATTTTGTACCAGGACGACCATAAATATTCCCAGTACGGCCGGGAACATCTGATTGGCCAGCATACCAAATCCGAAGGCTACCTTTTGCCCGAGAGGAACTTTGTGGGTTATTGTTGTACTCATGATTGGTCGTTTACTGGTTGATTAAAATGGTTTGCACTGCTTGCCCGTCGATGGCGACCGGTACCTGCTGACTGCCTAATTGAAGGTAAAAGGCTTTTTCTGTCGCTTCCTGATTTAGCACAACCACGGCAATGGAGCCATCCGGATTCTGAGCGGCAGTAGCCATGAGGGAGTCGTCCGACAGGTCAAAGCCGATTCGGGTGGCTCCAGGGCGGATGAACTTGCTGAAATGGGCCATCGTATAGTAAAGCGGTGTGAGGTAGACCTCGTCTTGTTCGGGGTCGACGATCACGGGAGCCACGCACCAGTTCTTGAACCAGTTGGGGCCGCCCTGGCGATTCAGCACCATGTTCCAGTCGACCCAGCCGTCGACCCAGTTGTTGAGGCATCCAATAATATCGCGGGCATAGCGGTAGACAGGGACGTATTTTGGGTGCAGGTATTTCTGGTCCTCAGAGGCCCAGTCCCAGCCCCAGTCGGTCGCTTCTTTCGACCAGTACCAGGCATCATCCTGCCATTTGGGAACCTCGGCATCGACGCAAGCCTCGGTTTGGATCAGATGCTTATCGGGAGCAGCCGCATGGGCATCCTGTAGAGATTGGGGGAACCAATCGTAGGTGCTGGCGTACCAGTGAACGGCCATGCCATCGAAATATTTAGCGGCAGCCGGATCGGAATACATGGCATGAATCCATTCCTGGATCTCCTCACCTCGGTTTTGGTCGTAACCCATTAATACCACGTCATCATGACCGTCGGCCTCGAGCTGCGGACCCAGGTGATGTTGCACAAAGTCGGTCATCTCCTCTGGTGTGAAGTGCATGCTCTCCCAGTTGTTGTCGTTGCCCAGGGGTTCATTTTCCACGGTAAATCCCCAGATGTCTATGCCCTCTGCACGGTAGGCCTCGCGGTATTTGGAAAAGAACTTTGCCCAGGTGTCGTAGTATTCTGGTAACAGCTTTCCACCACGCCAGTCGCCATTGTCTTTCATCCAGGGCGGAGCCGTCCAGGGGGAGGCGATGATCTTAAAGCCGTCTTCCGAAACGGCCATGGCATCCTTGATGAAGGGAATGATATCGTCCCGGTCCTCTTCAATGGAAAAATTATCCAGGTCAGTGTCGCCTGCAACCGGAGCGTAGGAGTACTGTCCCAGCGAAAAATCACAGGAATTCATATGGGTGCGGGTCAGGGAGTAGCGGGCACCGCTTTCGCCAAAATAGGCCTCTACGATCCGCTCCCGGTTCGCCTGGCTAAGCTGGTTGAGCAGGTACGAAGATGCTTCCGTAAACGATCCGCCAAAACCGGTGATCGCCTGGAAGGTCGAGTCGGGATTGATCCGCAGCGTGGCTTCCGCTTCTACCGGAAAATCAGTACGTTCCGCCAATTGGTTACCGGCAGCCGATGTTTCGTAAACGGTAACCGCTAATGGTTTATCCTCCGTGCAACTCGACAGCATAATTCCTAGTGCTAGTAGTAATGAGAATGGGTTTTTCATATTTGTTGGTGTTAAAAGTCTTTCACCGGAGGTAGTAAAACCTCCTCCATTAAGGCCGATTTATCGCCTTCATACGTTTTGGAAATAGGCTGGCCACCACGTGACAGCCCTTCGAATACACCCTGATCCACCATGTCCCACAGGACATATTTAGCACGGCCATCAACCGTGAACAGGCCAAAGTGATTTTCAGACCCGCCCGGATTTTGGGCGTCTTTCCAGGGCTCATCAAAGGCTTCAAAATAGAAGCAGGTGATGCTGTCCTGGCGGGTCCATTGACGCATCTTTTGGTAATAGAGGGCTTCCTTATATTCATCGGTCGCTTTGGATCCTTCGGGACCATAATGCCCATTGGATGCACTGGCCCAACCGGTTTCTCCGATGTGAATGGGTTTGTCGATGCCCAGGCTTTCGATGTAGTTGGCCGTTTGCTGATATTGATTTTTGGCGTAAGCCAGAGCCCGATCCATGGCTGCCTCGATCTGATCTTCTTCCGGAAGGTTGGATTCACCTTCCGTTACCCCCCAAAAGGCGGGATTGTAGTGCGTGTCGTGCATGGGGTACGTGTGCAGAGATACAAAGTCTACCGCGCGGGCCAGCTTTTCCAGATCGGGAACGTGGTATTCCGGCCCACCACCCCCCCAGGAGGCAAAATTATCGGAACTGGTTATCCACAGGCCGGCAGGCAGGTCTCCGGCTTTTTTCATAGCCTGTAGCTGGTTGACGTACTTCAGAATGACCCAGGGTTGCACGAAATAAGATGCTGCCCACTTGACCATGGCCTCGTTACCGACGGCAATGATCTTTACAATATCGGGGTACTGTTTAGCCAGTTTGACGGCGCGCTGGATCTCGGCCGCATTTGCTTTGGCATCTTCCATATTGTGATCAGGGTGATCCGTCCAGGCGTGCAGACAATCGATCCAGGCACCCAGCATGACGTACATCTCGAATTCCGGATCGGCCGTTTTTAATTCGTGAATGGCCTTGACCAGGTTGGTGGCGTGAGGTAGTTTGGTATTGTACGTGCGCAATAATTTGATGTCCATTGCAGCCAGAATGCGCAGATCTTCTTTCAGTTGGGCTACCGTGGGTTGTTGGTCGCGACTGTTCTTTCGGTACCCGCCGTATGAGATAGCCGTGTATTCGGGGTTGCCGATCAGGTCTTTTGCCATAAGGGTTTTCGTTATGTTATTTGGGCCATCATCCGGTCCTCCTTGCGGTTGGCAACTTATCAGCGACAGGACTGCTAATAGAATCGTGGCTGTTTGTTTGATGGCGTTTTTCAAAATGAATACTTTATATGATGGAATAAGGCCAGAATTGCTGACCTGCCTATTGGTTTTTCAGGGGTGTGTTTGGGGTTGTCCGCCCGGCTAACGCAGGCGCTCAGGGGCTATAAAAACAGTGATGGATTGCACTTCACCGGTGCGACTGAAAATGGCCTGACTCAGGGCAGCATCGAGCTGCATGGATGTTTGTTCCCGGGAGTCGCTTTGGGTATGTTCGATAACCAGCCGCTCTGCTTTATCCATTTGATACCTGATTGGCACCTGGCAATAGGTGAAACAAAGGCTTCCCGCAGGCATGTCTAGCTCACGGTTCGCTCCGGAAATGTCCACGTAATGGAAGGTATCGTGCTCGGTGGTGAAGGATTCTTTTCGCAGTAAGGTGGGGTGGAACGTTAGTTTCCCCTGATCCACTGCTACCCCTAATTCCCCGAACCGACTCAGAATGTCCTCCTTTACCTGCCCCGTCATGCCGGGTTGCTGGGCTCCTTTACCCGCTGGCGTATGTGAGTAGGGGTCGGTCGGGAAGGCCCCGTACAGTGCTGGGGATTTATGAATACCGATTCCTTCACTGAGCTCGTAGTAATGCTCGAGCAGGCGACCCACCACTTCCCCGGGCTCCTGATCTTGGATGGCTTGCAGGCAGCATTCCTGGGTGGCCAGGACCAGTTTGGAGACCATGTGCCAGTAGATAGATCCCAGGCCTTCGTAGCCGAAGAAGGTGCCTGACCTTCCGGTAAAAGCCTTGTGGTTGAAGATATTTTCAAAAACCTTGAGGAGTTGTGCCTTTTCGGTCTTCACCAGGGAGGCGTATTCAGCCGGTAGTGCCTCCAGGCTTTTGCGCAAGTCGACGGCATTGCGGAAAGCCCCGTTAAAGTGATAGACGCCCTGAATATCCTGGCTGATAATGGCAGTATTACCCATTTCCAGTAGTTTTTGCAGGAGTTTTGATTTTCGGACACCCTCCGCCGGAA
Source organism: Saprospiraceae bacterium (assembly GCA_030148525.1). Lineage (GTDB taxonomy): Bacteria > Bacteroidota > Bacteroidia > Chitinophagales > Saprospiraceae > DT-110. The sequence goes on from JASBTH010000158.1 coordinate 4,914, forward strand.
TGGTGTTTTTATCCACGAAGCGTGGCAAATCCTTATCGGGGTAGAGTATATAGCTAAACTGGTCCTCGCGAAACAAGCGGCTGCTTTTCAAAGCATCCAGTACCGCCAGCGCTTCTCCAGCTGGTAAGTACCCGGCACTGAGCACGGCTACCTGACCTTCGAGCATTTCGTCGAGGTGGGAAATCGACACCTCATTACCATCACCCACCGTCAACAGGTTATAGGCATGGTACAGGTGATCGGGGCGTTGGTTGGCGGCAATCGTATGATCCACATAAGCCAGACATTGCCCTACGAACGTCTTTAAGTCTTCGGTATGGATAGCTGCCTTTTGCCCCGAAAAAGGCTGATCGTATATCTGCAGGCGGTAGCGGCTTGCTGCCTCGCCCAGGCCCGCCAGCACCAGGTAGCGGTCCCTGTCCGAGAAGGTACCCTTCAACAGGTCGCGATGTTCTGTGAGTGTTCCGGCCAGCCCACTAAAAAAGTCGTGTAATTCCCCGGAGATGGCAATGGTTTCCGGTGTGGCCGATTCGATTTGCTTTTGCCAGAAGGTCAAAAAACGCCGCAAGTAATAGAGGGTGACCATGGACACACCGTTACCAACCAGGGCGTTATTGGCATCATTCCACTCGGGCCGCTGGGTATTCATCCAGATGCCCCCCTCGGGTACAAAATTGGACAGCTTGGCCAGTAAGGTAGCCAGGATCTTTTCCAGGAGGTTGACGTGGTAGATCGCCCCCGACTGGTCGGTCAGTAGCGCTCCGTCGGCACCGATTTCTTCTCTTTTAGCACGAATCCGCTGGTCTGATTCCTGGTCGAAATCAATAGTGTCCTTGGGGTTCTCCAGGATATCCGAAAAAGCCTTGATGCGGTAAGGCACATTGGCGTAGACGAATAATTCCTGATGCAACAGGTCGGCCAGTGAACCAGGACGGTGTTTTTCGAGTAATTCCAGGAGCTTCAGTAAATAGATGATCTGATGGTCGCCCCAGTAGCCGATGTACGACCACGGATCATCGGGCTCTATGGTTTCCCAATCGAATCCATCCTTGGTGACCCGGTAGGGATTGTATCCGTCGAAGGTGGTTGCGTTGAGAAACTTGTGGATCATGCTTTCAATGAAACCGGGGTAGGAGAGTGCCAGCGCCTCCCAATTCTGAAAGATATCCCGCCAGTTCCCTTCGTAATCGAGAATTTTGGATCCGTCTTCGGCGCGTGTATTTATAGAGAATTTGTTCCACGGCCGGCTGGGATCACCGTGTCGGCGACTGAATTTCAGCGGCAGGTATTCCAGGGCCAGGCGTTGGAAATCGGGATGATCGCTTTTTGCCGCAAGGCGCTGCAAATAGTGTAGGGTAAACCGGTGAGGTAACTCCCGAAGTAAAAGCACTACTTCCCTGGAAACGTCCCGGTTGGCTTTCGCCAAATAGTTGGTGAAATCGTCCCGTTCGATTTGGTAATGGTCATCGAAAATACCACCCCGCATGATATTGAACAGCGTATTAGAAAAATGCCGGGCATCTTGCAGGGGATCACCACTATGCTGCAGTCCATCGGCCGAGCCGGTAAGTTGCAGCAGCCGCTGGGTGCCGCGGTCGATGTCGGCCTGAACCTGATTGGCGAGTGTGGCCCGGGTCGCCAGGCCTTGCTGCAACCGGGCCAGCGCAGCGTGATCCTTATTTACATCGGCAACGATCATCCAAGACTGTTCCTGACCGGCGGATAAGGTTACCTGCGTACGCACGAAATAGGCTCCTTTTTCACCGCGCACGTCTACCTCTTGGTCCGTATCTTTTCCCTTGCGGAAAAAAGGTAACTGACGGCTGGAAAGCAGATAGGTTGGCTTCTCCAGACCAGCCGACC
>JASBTH010000170.1 GCA_030148525.1 Saprospiraceae bacterium
AGGACCGCATCATCGGAGAAGCTTACTTCCTGCGGTCTTTCTACTACTTCTGGCTCACCCAGGTGTTTGGGGAGGTACCCCTTATTCTCGAGGTATTGCCTCCCGATGAACTGAAAGTTCCCAAAGCATCGCGCAGCGATATTCTGAATCAGATTATTACCGACTGTGATCGGGCAGCGGAACGATTGCCCGACATGTACGGTGATGGATCGACCGGCCGCGCAACCCGTGGTGCGGCTTATGGCCTGGCGGCAAAAGCAAATCTCTACCTGGAAAACTGGGAGGGTGTGCTCGAGTACATCGACCGCCTGGAAAGCCTGGGAATCTACGCCCTGGTGCCCGACTATACTGATAATTTCCGCGAAGGGACCCAGAATAACTCCGAGTCGGTCTGGGAGATCCAGCACACCAATCTGGAGTTGGGACTGGGCAACTTCCTCAACCAGTGGTGGTCGTCTAATAAGTACGGGGAGGGCTACGGCTTCGCCGAGGTCACTCAGGATCTGGTGGACGAATTCGAAACGGGGGACCCCCGTCGTCCGGTCACCCTGGCGATGAATAATGACCCGTATTTCGAGCTCATTTACAAGCCCTCTTTTTCCTCGACCCGCTACAGCCCGCGCAAGTACGTGCAATCGGATTCCGTGGTTACCCAAAAGGCAGATGGCGATATTAACTATACCGCCATTCGCTATGCGGATGTATTACTGTGGAAGGCCGAAGCGCTGGTGGAATTGGGTCGTATCAGCGAGGCCCTGGACCCGCTGGAGCAGGTCCGTGCCCGTGCTCGTGATATGGCGGATAACCCGGCGAATATCCTGCCTCCGGTAACCACTACCGATGCTTCCGAACTGATGGAGGCCATCCGCCACGAACGTCGGGTGGAGCTGGCAATGGAAATGCACCGCTTTTTCGACCTGGTGCGCTGGGGACTCGCCGCGGAGACCCTGGAAGGCTTCCAGACCAATAAACACGAATTTTTTCCCATACCCCAGATCGAACTGGATCTGAATGGCAATCTGACACAAAATCAAGGTTATTAAATCACTCGAAATTCAATTAGAATACATGCTTGCTTCGCCATTTTATCGCGTTTGTTTTTGTTGGCTGGCTTTCCTGAGCTGCCTGGGTAGCCTTGCGGCTCAGCCCGGACAGATCGCTATTCCGCGCATCGACCAGATGCCGGATCAACCCACGCCCTTCAATATACGCGACTGGCGAACAGTAGCCCTGGAATACGATTCTTTCGTCTACGACGTAAACCGGACGGGGCAATACCTGCCGCTGATAAGGCTTCGGGACCAGGGATTCAACTACCCCGGCAACCCGGCTTTCCGGATGGATACGTACGTGGGCACCAATCGCAGTAACCAGAATGAGGCGATCAATGTGCTGCCTTCAATAGTTAGTGCTTCATTGATGGGGATCGATAAAACCGATCAGTACGGGCAGAATTGGGTCCTGATGAGTCAGGATTTTTTCAATCGCAATAATAACCACAATATATACCTCAACGCTCCCAATGCCGGCAGTGGTGGTGACTGGTGGTACGACCTCATGCCTAATGTCTATTTTTATCAGCTCTACGATCTCTATCCCGGAGTTGGTGACGCGGAGGCCCAATTTACCCACATTGCCGATCGCTTTGCGGAATCGGTTCGCTCGCTGGGCGGTAATGATGCTCCCTGGTCAGCGGGTAACTTCGATTATCGGGCCTTTAACTTTCTGACGCAGCAACCCAATCCCGACGGGGTTCCCGAACCGGAAGCTGCCGGTGCCTATGCCTGGGTGTTATACCATGCCTTTCGGCAAAAAGGAAATCCCGAGTACCTGAAAGCTGCGGAATGGAGCCTGGAGTTCCTCGACGATTGGCCGACCAACCCCTCCTACGAATTACAACTGCCCTATGGCACCTACACCGCTGCCCGCATGAATGCTGAGCTGGGCACCACCTACGATGTGGAAAAAATGATGAATTGGTCCTTCGATCGCGGACCACTGCGTGGCTGGGGAACCATCGTCGGTCGCTGGAATGGCTTTGATGTATCGGGACTGGTCGGTGAGGCCAACGACAATGGCAACGACTATGCTTTCCAGCTCAACGGCGTGCAGCAGGCAGCGGCACTCGTGCCCGCGGTGCGCTACGATAAGCGCTTCGCCCACGCTATCGGCAAATGGGTGCTCAACCTGGCGAATGCTACCCGCCTGTTCTTTCCGGATTATTTGCCGGGCTTTCTTCAGGATTCCGATGATTGGTCCGAACAGAATGATCCCAACCGGGTAATGGGTTACGAAGCCCTGCGCGAGGTATGGCAGGGAAATTCCCCCTACTCTACGGGGGATGCTATCCGTGGTGGTTGGGCCGAAACGAACTTATCGCTCTACAGTACCGGTTCCATTGGCTACCTGGGTGCCCTGATCGAACCCACGAATGTGGATCAGATCCTGCAGATCGATCTGCTGGCTACTGACTTTTTCGGCGATGAAGCCTATCCTACCTATCTCTACGTCAATCCCTACGATCTGCCGCAATCCGTGACCCTCGATGTGGGCACAGGGTCGGTCGATATCTACGAAGCCCTTTCCGAAACCTTCCCGCAGAAAGGCGTTTCCGGTGAAGTAAGCCTGACCATTGCGGCCGGCGAAGCTATTATGGTCGTTTTGGCACCAGCCGGTGGAACGATTACCTACGACCTGAACCGCATGCTCATTGATGGGGTAGTGGTCGATTACCAGCAATCCGCGCAGGCTATTAACTATCCGCCCCGGATCCAGAGTCTGTCAGCCGGGCAATCTGAAATAGAAGAGGGTGACATCCTTTCGGTTTTTGCGAAAGCACAACACCCGCAAAACGAACCATTGACCTACCAATGGTCTGCCTCTGGCGGAACCCTGTCCGGTGATGGCGACCAGGCCAGCTATTTGGCCGATACAATACCCGGAGACTACGAAGTGCAGGTGATCGTTCAGGATCCCGACGGACAAACCGATACCGCTACCGTTTCACTCTCGATTGTGGCGGAGATCAACCAGGCACCGGACATCCTCGAGCTGATTGCTGCGCCCGGGTACGGAGATCCCGGCGATATCCTGCCGGTTAGTGTAGTCGCGGCTGATGCCAATGGAGACAGCCTGTCGTACACCTGGACGGTGACGGGCGGCACCCTGATCGGGGAAGGATCACAGGTAAACTGGCAATTGCCGGAGCAGGAAGGTTCCTATGAGGTGGAAGTTACGGTCAGCGATGGCCGGGGTTTATCGGCTTCCGCCAAAACGACGGCCCTGGTGAAAAGCTTTGTCCCAACTTCCGGTAACCTGCTAGCGTATTATCCCTTTTCGGGGAATCCGGAAGATGCCAGTGGCAATGGGTTGGATGGTACCGCGTTTGGAGCCCGTCTTGTCGATGACCAGTTTGGTATACCCCTGAGCGCCTACCTATTCGATGGCGTCAATGACCGGATAACCGTGCCCTATGCTGCTCAGCTCGATGTGCGGGACGCCATTTCGGTGAGTGCCTGGATACGGGCCGATCAGCTGCCCGACCGCGAACTATTTATCGTATCCCACGGCAGCTGGCAAAATCGCTGGAAAGTGTCCCTTACGCCGGAAGGCCGTATTCGCTGGACGGTTAACAGTACCCAGGGTATTCGCGACGTAGACGCACCCCAACCAGTACAAACCGATAGCTATTATCATTTTACGGCCACCTTCGACGGGGAGGCCATGGTTCTTTACATCAATGGAAACCTGGTAGCCTACCAAACCCTCGGAGGTACTATTCGTCCTTCCTCCCTCGATCTCCTTATCGGACAAATGCTTCCCGGAGACGCCAACTTTAATTTTCCGGGACTTATCGATGAAGTCCGCCTCCACGATTATGCCCTCGACCCGGAGGCCGCCATGGTTCTGTATCAGGAGAGTCTGGTCGACACCCGTACAGTGCGTCTGTTGGACCCTGATGTGCTGACCATCTACCCGAATCCGGTAAAAGAACGGATCAGGGGAGAAGTAGAAGGACCAGGGGTTCTGAACATACAAAACCTGTGGGGACAAACCCTGCATCAAGAAACTATCGCTGACGGTCTGCATCAAGTAGACCAGTCAGTAAAAAACTGGCCGCCGGGCCTGTATTTGGCGACACTTCGCCGGGGGCAGGCCTTGCGGACAATACGCCTTATTGTAGAATGAAACCGATTTTTTGTACCTAAAACATGCTGTCATGCAAAAACCTATACCAATTTTTATGAGTCTGCTTGTGTGCTGCTTCCTGCTGGGAAGTGCGCTGAATGCGCAGACCCCCGTTGCCTCCTATCCCTTTTCAGGGGATCTGATGGATGCCTCGGCCTTTGATAATGATGCCTCGGCCAACGCGGTATCCCTGACCCAGGATCGATTTGGGGTAGCGAACGAAGCGGCCCTCTTCGATGGCACGCAATCCTTCCTGATGGCGCCAGCCGAAGCCCAACTGAATTCCGATTATACCACCGTAGCCTTCTGGGTTCGCGTAGATGAGCTTCCGGGACAGGCCGAAGCCTATATGGTGGCTTTTGGCGGCTGGCAGGAGCGCTTTAAGATTTCCGTACCACCCCACGGTAAACCCGTTTTTACTACTAATGCCGATGCTATTTCGGATATGGATGCCGGCGATGGCAACGAACTGGTGCCCGGCGTGTGGACCCACCTCACCTTTGTGCACGATGGCACCAACGACATTATCTACATGAATGGGGTAGAAGTGGCCTCCAAAGCAGTGGCCGGTGCCCTAAACAGCTCTACGACACCGCTGGGGATGGGCTACGATCCCGTGGGCGGCTCTCTCTTCTTTGAAGGGGCCCTCGACGATGTGCTTATCTTCGACGAAGCC
>JASBTH010000187.1 GCA_030148525.1 Saprospiraceae bacterium
TCTGACAGGATCATTCCTTATTTATGATGACGAAGGGAATGGGTCTTAATCCTACTCTGATCTGGATATGGTCTCTGACCGAAACGTATTACATCGGGGACCGACAAGCCACCAAGTCTTAATCCTACTCTGATCTGGATATGGTCTCTGACAAAACCAACTACCCATTATAAGGTAGTTGGTTGGAGTCTTAATCCTACTCTGATCTGGATATGGTCTCTGACGGTAGCTATTAATGCCTGTCAATGGTAATCCAATAGTCTTAATCCTACTCTGATCTGGATATGGTCTCTGACAGCACCCTTTGTATTTTACTGAAAATCAATTATTTAATATCAAAGAACACGTAATTTTAACACTTTTTAACAGGGGTTTTTATGTTGAAAATCTCACTTTGGCGCATACACATAAAGCAAACATCGGCACTTTTTTACCATGCTGCTTTACTAAAATACAATAATATGATGGAAAGTTCCAGCTTAGTGGAATTATAATCTTGCCAAAACGTATTGCTATGCTAAACGCTCTTATACCGCTTCCGAATTGGTATAACTCCAAGACTAATTCTCGGAATGCAAGCATGTAAAAGATGAATTAAAAAGCCCCGATACTTGTCGAGGCTGGATATAAAGAGTGGATGAAATATACTAAAAAAGCAGCCCGCCATTCCCCCTTGCTTGCTAAACGGTCGCGGACTGCCCAAAATGGGGTTTAGTTGTTTGGTGGCAAGTATCCGACACATCCGTGCAGTTTACTTGCACGATATGTGTATATTTTGCACGCAACAAGGTAAACGCTCTCCGCCTGCACCCACATTAGAGCGTGTTTGGGATTTGTTTTTGATGGCGAAAATGTCTAGAATTTGGTTCTCACAAAGGCGTTAATGAGCTTTAACCCGGACAATTGGCTTCGGCGGGCATACACGCCAGACAGTAATGTCCGAAGTGTGAAATGTGCTGCAAAACCGATTACCGTGAGCCGTCCATCGTAAACCGTAAACCGTTACACTTTGTCAACCAACCTCCACGCCCTCATCCGCTACCGAACTATTCACCACTGCCTGCAGCGCACCCACCGCCGCTGGACCTGGGAAGCCCTGGCCAACGCCTGCGGGGATGCCCTGCGCGAATACGTCAGCAGTGACCTGCCCGACCCCTCCCGCCGGTCGATCATGTACGATATCCAGACGATGCGACACGGCAAACTGGGCTACCACGCCCCCATCGTCTACGACCGACGCACCCGCTCGTACCGCTATACCGATCCCGACTTTAGCATCTACGATATTCCCCTCACAGCGGATGACCTGGAGGAACTGCGCCACGCCCTTACCATTCTGCAACAGTTTCGTGGCTTTCCGCAGGTGCAGGGCGTAGAAGAAATGGTGACTCGCCTCGAACACAACCTGTCGGTGGTCACGGCCAAACCCGGCGATATCATCCACTTCGATCAGCCCCACCAACCCAGCGGCCTCCAATGGTTGCCCAACCTGTATCAGGCCTTGTCCGGTAAGCTTCCGCAAAAACTGACCTACCTCCCCTTCTATTACGAGGAGCCCTACGAAACGGTCGTGTCACCCCTGCTACTCAAAGAGTATAACAAACGCTGGTTTCTCATCGCCTGGGACCACGAACGCCAGCGTACCCAAACCTTTCCGCTCGACCGCATCCAACAGTTGACTGCTGAAACGGAAATGACCTACCACCAACTCCAAGACTTCATCCCCGATCGCTACTTCCGCGATATCGTGGGCGTCAGCTTCAACGACGATCAACCCGAACGGCAAGAGGTACACCTCTGGGTACATCCCGACCAGGCTCCCTACCTCCGCACCAAACCCCTCCACCATTCCCAAACCATCCTGGAGGAATCCGATACCGGTACCCTATTCCAATACCACCTCATCCCCAACTACGAACTGGAAGCCCAAATCCTCGCCCTGGGTGACCTGGCCGAAGTACGCGCCCCGGCCACTCTGCGCGAACGAATGGCCGAGCGCGTGCGGGTGATGGCAGAGCGGTATTCGGGACGGTAGAGACTTGAGGGACTGGAGAGACTGGAGAGACTCGAGGGACTGGAGAGATCCGAGGGACTGGAGAGATCGAAGTGACTCGAGAGACTGGAGGGAAGCGTGATTGCCTGGTTTTTGCCCTTGTCAGCGTGGAGCGTCGGGCGTGGAGCGTCGGGCGTGGAGCGCCTTTTTTTCTTTGCAGAAGTTCCTGCGGATAAGACCTTTAGTGACTCTAAAGACTGGAGGGAACGAAGTGACTCGAGAGACTGATGCGACTGGAGAGATCGAAGTGACTCGAGAGACTCAAGGGAAGCGGGACTGCTTGGTTTTTGCCCTTGTCAGCGTGGAGCGTAGAGCATTGAGCGTCGGGCGTAGAGCGTCGAGCTCCTTCGTCCGTAAGGACTTCGGCGGGCATGGAGCGCCTTCGCCGTTTAGCGTCTAAAGAACGCGGGGTGCTTTAAGGAAGGCTCCGGTCACCTAATCCCCTGATCCCCGTCGATCCGGCAACGCCTTCGCCCGGAAGGGCTTCAGCGGCCGCAGGAGGATCGACATCCAATTCCCCCTATCTCCCAGTCCCCTTATCCCCGTCGATCCGGCAACGCTTTCGCACGGAAGGACTTCAGCGGCCACAGGAGGATCGACATCCAACTCTCCCTTTCTCCAAATCCCCAATTCCCCCTTTCAGCTCCATCAAAAGCACAAACACCTATTCACGAGCAGCACGCCCCCTGAACAACACACGTCCTCCCTGCCTCCCCGTCGCTTCCCCATCGCGCCAGGCAAAACGGCCGTTGACCAGCACGTGAATGACGCCCTCCGAGGGCAGGGTCGGCTCTTCGTAGGTCGCCCGATCGATGATATTCGCCGGATCGAAGATGGTGATATCCGCAGCCTGCCCCTCCCGGAGGGTACCCCGGTCGGTCATCCCGATGGTTTTGGCCGGCAGGCCCGTCATCTTATGGATGGCCTGCTCCAGGGTGAGCGCCCCCTTTTCGCGGACGTATTCCCCGAGGACTTTCGGAAAACTGCCCCACCCCCGTGGGTGGCCACGCTCGCTGAGGGATGCGCCACAGTCGCAGGCGATGGAGGTCGTGGGGTGCTGCATTATGGCGATGAGGTCCGATTCGTCCCCAAAGCGGGCGATGATCCCCTGGTTTTCTGCTTCCAGCAGGCGTACTACGGCCTCGCCCGGAGAGTCAGTACCCAGGTCGGCCATGGCATCGGTCAGTTCGCGCTGAGAGGCCAGCAGATATACGCCCTCCGGACCGCCAAAGCGCAGGTTCATAGCCTCTTCTGCTTCGGTGATTATTTGCTTGCGCAAAACCGGATCCTCAAATCGCTCCACCATAGCTTCATAGCCTCCCTGCTGGGCCCAACTGGGAATGATCAGGCTGCCTAGGCCCGTCATGCCGGCCAGGTAGGGGTATACATCAGCGACTGCACCGCCCGGAAAATCCGTTTTGGCGGAAGCCATCCGCTGCAAAATGGTTTCTACCTTGCCCTGCTCCCACCCCTGCACTTTCATGTGCGTGATCAGGGGGATGAGGCCCGACGCTTCCCCGATCTCGATAGTCTCGGTCATACCCGCGATCGAACTGTAGCCACTCTCCCGGGTCAGCCGATCGTGGTTGGTGAAAACCACACCCCAATCCGAGAAAGGCAGCAGCACTTTGATCACCTCCTCGGTGGTGGCGTAGTAGCCGGGCACGTAATCCAGTCCGGCCGAGACACCCCAGGCACCGTCTTCCAGTCCCTGCCGGATCAAATCCTGCATGGCCCCGATCTGCTCGGCCGACGGACGCACATCATCGCGGCCTACCACCTCCTGCCATACGCTGTTGAAACCGATACAGCCACCCACGTTCAGGGCCAGGCCCGCCGAGTCGATCCGCTGCATTTGGACCGACAGGTCTAATGGAC
>JASBTH010000324.1 GCA_030148525.1 Saprospiraceae bacterium
AAATCAATCGCTTTCATTGAGTTCAAATACCTTGAGTTTGACCAATGGCGGTTCCGTTGATTTGAGTAGCTATTTAGACAATACAGATACTCAAAGCCTTGCTTTGAGTGGTAATGATTTGACCATTTCAAATGGGAATACCATTGATTTATCTTCTATCAATACCAACACCAATATTTTCAATACCAATGGTTCAATTACCCAAGAGAGAACCCTCACCTTCACAGGAAATGACCAACTCATCACCCTCAAAAGAAGCGACAACAACAAACAGCAGGGGATTACTTTCAAAAACTCAGGTACTTTTTACACCTCTATGATTGTAACACCTGCCGACGGAGATGGAAATGACTGGGGATTGGACTTTAGAACAAAAAACACAAACAGTGGTCTCGGAAGTATTACCAACACCATGCGATTAACCGACAATGGTACCGTCACCCTGCCCGAGTATGGTCAAGGCAACGTAGCAGGAACAGCTACGAAACTATTGGGCGTAACCGGCAGCGGACAAGTCATTGAGGTAGAACCTGCCGAAGAACCTGCCGATAGAATTGTCTACACCTTAGACCAAACACCACAAATTTTAAATGCAAATGGTTGGAATACGTCCTCTGACTTTACCAGCCCATTAAGCGTAACGGCGGGCGATGTGGTTACCATTCGCATAGCATTTTCAGCTGAAATGGGGTCAGGCAGTGGTACGGATAATCTGCAGTTCAGGGTAATAAGTAACGGTGGAAATGGCTGCCCGTTTAGTTTTGGCGGAGAAACGGACATCCTGGAAACGTACGATGATCACCGTGGAGAGGCTATTCAAACATTTGTCCAGCATACTTTTCAGGCCAATTGTACGGGCACCTATACGTTCGCCCTGCAAACAGGACTCGACAATACCGATGACGATGTGACAATAGATGATGTGCAGATTACTGCTGTCAAGTATTAAACCCACACCAAATAGCCTCTCGCCTTCCCGGCGACCTATGTTTCACTCAAAGAAATTGTCATGAATCTACTACTATCTCATTGCCTTTTTGCTATACATCGCGCCAGTAAGCCTTTGGTTATGGCGCTCTTCTTCACGATCGCCTGCCAGACCGTACATGCCCAGGTCAAATGGCACATCACAGGAGGAACGGTAAAGATCATCGGGGAAACCTCCCTGGTCTTGCAAGATGCCGACCTGATCAACGACGGGCAGTTGACTGCCTCGGGGGGCATCGTTTCATTCTCGGGTACCGCTCAAAACACGCTGGGCGGGACGGGGGTAACCCAACTGTTCGACCTGCGCATCGACAAGTCAGGAGCAGCCTTACTGCAACTTGGGAACGACCTCTTCGGCAGCCGTCAGGTCCTGTTTGTGCAAGGTCACCTCGACCTGAATGGCCATAATCTCCTGCTGGGACAGGAGGGAATACTCGTCAACGAAGCCGAACAACACCGCATCCTCGGCCCTGCCGGCGGAGAAATAATCAAAACGGTCAATCTGAATGCGCCCGCCGGAGTAAACCCCGGTAATCTGGGCCTGACCATTAGCTCTCCGTCTAACCTGGGGCCGACGACCATACACCGGGGACACCAGGCCCAGGTACTGGGAAATGATGCCGGTATAGAGCGATACTTTACGGTAACGCCCACCAATAATGCCGCATTGGATGCGACCATCTTATTCAGCTATTTCGATGCCGAGCGTAATGGTCTGCCGGAAGCTACGCTGAGCCTATGGGAAGAAAATAATGGGATGTGGGAGCCGAGAGGTTCCGAATCGCATGATACCACTTCCAACCTGCTGGAAATAAATAACCTGGAACAACTGCAAAAATGGACGGCAGGCGTCCTTCAGACGGGTCCCGACAGCGATGGCGACCAGATACCGGATAATTCCGACAATTGTCCGGACGTTGCCAATCCCGACCAGGAAGATACGAACAACAACGGGGTAGGTGATGTCTGTGAATGTCAAGGTACCGATATCGTCCTCTCTCCCCAAACCATAACCCAGGATACCCAGCACCGGGCGGAAGAGACCATTGTTTCGTCCGAAACCTTGACGAATGGCGCTACGGTAATCTATCAGGCAGGAACCTCGATCACCCTGCAACCGGGATTTCATGCCGGGCCCGGAACCACCTTTTCGGCGGTGATCGAAGACTGTGCTATTCCGCCTGCCGCCAATTTATTGAGCCATGCCGGCGCCTCTGCACCGGAGGTACTCCCTGAACCATTTACACCAGACGGAGAGCCGCAGTTACGAGTCGCCCCCAACCCCTTCGTCAGCGAAACCCAATTTGCATTTTCCCTTCCGGAAAAAGGATGGGTGGATCTGACAATGGTGGATGTAAGCGGTAAACAGGTCGGTCAACTGTCCGGAGGAACATTTGCGGCCGGGGTGCATCGCCAGACCTGGGCGCCACGAAGCCTACCCGGCGGCATCTACTTTGCCCGACTCGTATTCGAGGGGCGGGTATTCACGCAAAAGGTTGTGTTGATCGGTCGGTGAGCCACTCGCTTCTGGTCTTGCGAAAGGCCGCCCAATCACACCGTGACCGTATCCGATACCTGCTCCATCGCCTCCTTCAGCCCCGCATAATTCTCCGGTGACTGAGGGGTGAGTGGTATGCGCACATCCTTCCGGCAGATACCCAGGATTTCCAGTCCCGCCTTGACACCCGACGGATTGCAGTCGGCATACAACCACGGGTGCACATCAAGTAAGTCCAAGTGGATCTGCGTGGCCGTGGCAAGGTCTCCGGATCGGGCTGCGCGGATCATGGTGGACCAGCGTTCCGGATACAGGTTGGCTATTACGGAAATGACGCCTTCCCCTCCCAGTGCAGTCAGGGGAAGGGCAGTGGGGTCGTCTCCCGAAAGCACCATAAAATGATCGGGGCGGTGTTTCAGTATCTGAGAACCTTGCACCAGATCACCGGAAGCTTCTTTGACGGCTATAAATTTATCACTGGCTTCCGCCAAACGCAGAACCGTTTCGGCCTCCACGTTGGAGCCGGTTCGACCCGGGACATTGTAGATAATGATGGGCAGGGGAGACACTTCGGCCAGGGCCATGTAGTGTTGAAAAATGCCTTCCTGTGGTGGTTTATTGTAGGCCGGACTGCTCGACATGATGGCATCGAATCCGTCGAGGTTGTAATTTCGCACCCCATCGACCAGTTTTTGGGTGTAGTTACTGCCAAAAAGCCCCGCAATGAGCGGCTTGCGGCCGTTGAGTTTTTCAATAGTGAAATCGAATACCTCCCGGCATTCTTTGGCGGACAGGGTAATGGCTTCTCCGGTGGTTCCCAGGCTTACAATGAAATCCACACCACCAGTCACCACGTGTTCGATCAGGCGCTCCAGGGCTGCGTAGTCGACCGATCCATCTTGCCGGAACGGGGTAACCAGTGCAACGCCGGTGCCACTACAAATTAGCTGCTTCATGATTGACGTTCGTCTTTTTGAAAAGTTGTTCAATCTGTTGGATGAAGCCCTTAAGGGTCGACTTATCCTTGACATCGACCATGAGGTCGTAGGATTCCAGCCAACCATCGGCCGGGCCGACTTTCAAGTGGGCTTCGGTGAGTGCAGCAATTATTTCCGTCACTTCGGACGGTTGAGGATTGAGATGTATAAAGATGTCGTAGGGGCTTTGTAGAAAAAAGTCAATGTCTCTAGCTTTAGGTCTCTTTGCCCAATCAACATCTGCTTTCGTAAAGAAGTTGAAAGTGAAATTGGCTGTTTTTTCCTGCTTATTACTGAAGTAGCCCAGCAAGGTTACCTTTTTCTCGCGTTGGCGCAGGTCCTTGACATAGGCCAGCACTTCGTTGCGCCGATCCAGGTCAGTTGCATCGAAGAGTACCCCAATGGAGCGTGCATTAGGGAAGTTCATCTGCTTGCGGTTCTTGAGTTTTGGTTGATGGTTTTTCAGGTACCGGTTGCGCAGATAGCTTTGTATGTTGGTGATTAATCCCATAAGTACATTGTGCAGGAGTAGCGACTGTCACCAAAATCGGGGGCTGGTCGTTTACTCTTCGATTACCTCATCGTTGGCCATCACATCATAAACGCCGATGTTAGCGTATTTATTGATGCGTTGTTCGATGCGTTCATCGGGATCCATGTCCAGGAGTTCGGCGATCGATTTTTTGATCTGCCGCTTCAGCAATTTGGCCATTTCTTCCGGATTCGAATGAGCACCACCCACGGGTTCTTTAATGATGTCATCGATCAGGCCAAATTCGTGCATATGATCGGCAGTCAGTTTCAGGGCTTCAGCTGCTTGTTCTTTATAATCCCAGCTACGCCATAGGATGGAGGAGCAGGATTCGGGGGAAATAACGGAGTACCAGGTGTTTTCGAGCATGAATACCCGATCACCCAGCCCGATACCGATCGCACCTCCGGACGCACCTTCACCGATCACTACCGAAATAATGGGCACCCGTAATTGGGCCATTTCCAATAAGTTGCGGGCGATCGCTTCCGCCTGGCCGTGTTCCTCGGCTTCCAGACCGGGGTAAGCGCCCGGAGTATCGATTAAAGTAACGACCGGAAAGTTAAAACGTTCGGCCATCTTCATCAGGCGCAACGCTTTGCGATATCCTTCCGGGTTGGCCATACCGAAATTGCGGTATTGGCGCATCTTCGTATTCACCCCTTTTTGTTGACCGAGAATGACCACCGTCTGGCCATCCAGTGTACCCAAGCCCCCGACAATAGCCTTATCATCTTTATAGTACCGGTCGCCATGCAGTTCGACGAATTTGCGGCACATTTGGTTAATGTAGTACAGGGTGTAGGGACGTTCCGGGTGGCGAGAGAGTTGTACCTTCTGCCAACCGGTCAGGTTGGAGTATATTTCTTTCCGCTTGTTGCGAATTTTTTGTTCCAGAGTTTTGATCATCTCCGTAACGTCGACATCACCGCCTTCTCCCACGTCCTTGAGCTTTTCGAGTTGCTCGTAGAGTGCTTCCAAGGGTTTTTCAAATTCCAAAAAAACCATACCATTCAGGCTTTTAGCGGTTTACAATAGTGTTTCCCGTATCAGGCAGTTCCGACAGGGACTTGCAAAAGTACTAATAAGCCGCTTGGCGGGCTAAGAGGGTCCAATTTTTTTTAATTTTTTTTCGAGGGGTATTGTGCGGTACGAAAATCTGTTTTACATTTGCACTCGCACTGCGAAAGAGAGGTGCTAAAATAATTTGGTCCGGTAGTTCAGTCGGTTAGAAAATCCCGCAGGCTTGCGGGAGAGTCGCCGGCTCGGGCCCCGTCCATATTAAGAAAAACAGACGATTCGTCTTAAAATATTGGTCCGGTAGTTCAGTTGGTTAGAATACCTGCCTGTCACGCAGGGGGTCGCGGGTTCGAGTCCCGTCCGGACCGCCTCCGCCCGCCGAAGTCCGTAGGACGAAGGCGGGCTTTTTTGTTTTATGCCCTCACTTCTTTCGATTACACATCATCTTCGGGCTACGGCGGCCATGACCGCATTTCCTTCACGCCGAAGTCCGTAGGACGAAGCAGGGCTTTTTTGTTTTACGGCCCTTCCTCTTTCGATTCCACACCATCTTCGGGCTACGCCCGCCGAAGCCCGAAAGGGCGCAGGAGGGTCCCCACTTCGCCGAAGTTCATAAGAACGTACAAGGGCTTGTCTTTCTTTATTAAGCCTCGTTCAAAGACGTATTCCAAATTTTTCTCAGCAAGAATACATTGATCTGCAATCCACCTGACTGATGTAATCTTTAC
>JASBTH010000208.1 GCA_030148525.1 Saprospiraceae bacterium
GCTGAAGGTCACTTCGATCCCGTTGGTCGGTGCGTGCGAAAAGTCGTTCCCGTACAGCAGATTATCGTTGCAGCCACCCTCCCCGGTATCCATGGTGTGCTGGCCTGCCCAGAGAAAGAAACCATCGCCGGAGTGAGTGGCAGAATTATAGGCAAATACATTTTCATTGCTTTGCTCGTAGCACAGGATGCCGGCACTGTCCTGGCCGCGGGCGTAGATGCCGTAGCTGTAGCCCCGCAGATTCCAGTCGAGTCGATTGTGCATCACTGTATTTCGGCTGCTGCGGTACATGCCGATACCGATGCCCGAATTGAAATGCATGGTGTTGTTGTAGAATTGACCATCATTACATCGGGTCATCATCAGTCCGTTTTGCCCGCCGGTAACCCGTACGTTGCGCACCGTAGCGGAATCACACTGCAGGAGGTAGATAGCCGCCCCGTAGCGCAACCATTCGTTTTCTTCGTTGTGGTGATAATACAGCCAATCGGCCAGATCTTCCTTTTCCCGGGTACTGCCCATGCGTTGCCGGTAATTATAACTCAGGTCGCAATCCTCAATCACCAGTTCCGGGCTGTTCTCGGCCATGATGGCCACCTTGTATCCCCGGGCGTTGAGGTTGCGCAGCGTCACTCCCCGACTGTTCTTCACGTGGACGGCCAGCCCGGTAAAGGTATGTGGCATACTGTCGGCCTGGCTGCCGATCAGGGCCAGCCCGCCGAAGTCGATTGTCAGTCCGTCTCCTTCGATAACCAGTACCGGTTCACTCAGGGTGTCACTTGCGAGCACCAGTGTGTCGGCCGTAAAGGTCGTACTCTTGGTAAGGGTCATACCAGCTTCCAGGTCAATAGTTGGCGGGGTTGGCTGGCACCCCATCATCAGGCTTACGCCAAAAAGCAAACAGAGGATTCGAAGCGTCATAGTCGTTCTTTTCGGTTGGTAAAAGGTAGTAATAAAACGGGGAACGCGGCACGCACCACGCTGCACGGTTTATGCCATACGGTTAACGGTAGACGCTGCACGCTTTTCACTACAGCTGAAGCTGTGGCCTCATCAATTGTGACTATCACGCTGTGCACCGTGGATCGTGAGCCGTGCATCCTGAGCCGTGTACCGTCGGGCGTAATGAACCTACCCGTTTACCACTAAAGTGGTTTGAATATTTTTTGTGGTATTCAACACAACACAACATCACATCACACCACAGCTGAAGCTGTGGCCTTAATCAGGGACGTTACGACGTGAACCGTAAATCGTGAACCGTGAACCGTCTAAAGACTTTCCGTTTTTAGGTTCTTTTAGGTATGAATGTCTGGCGCGATCCAGAGGATCAGCGCTCCTTTTTAATCCGTCTGCCGTAAGCCGTCTACCGTTAGCCGTGAGCCGTAAGCCGTGCACCGTAAGCCGTATCCCGTGTCCCGTCCTATTTCTTCCGTTTCAGATACCGTCGCAGAACACCGCCCTTGATATTGTGAATTTCGTATTCGACGAGAAAGGCGTCGGGGTCTACTTCTTCCACGACGCGGTAGATCTTGCGCAGATCAATGCGGTTGATCACCGTATGGATAATCTTGATGTCGCGTTGTTCGCCTCTGTGGCCATAACCTCCTTCGCCCTGGTATATGGTCATACCGACCCCGATTTTTTCGAGGATGGCCAGGCGTACCAATTCGTGTTTGCGGGAGACAATCTGCATGCCAATGAAATCCTCGAAGCCCTCAATAATGTAGTCCGTTACCTTGGCGGTTATTACGTAGGTAAGCACCGAATACAAAGCTATTTCCAGGGATAGCACGAGGGCCGTTATACCGAACAGTATGATATTGAAGGCCAAGTTGACCTGGCCGATTGGAATGCCAAAGCGATCATTCAGAAAGACACCCAGAATCTCCGATCCATCGAGGACAGCCCCGTTGCGAATGGCCAGCCCAATACCCAAACCAAGGAAAAGCCCCCCAAAGATGGCAATCAGCAGTTCGTCGTTCGTCACGACGGGGAAGGTTTCAAACTGGATGGCAACGGCTAATCCCAAGATGCTGATCACTGATTTCCAGGCCACCCTGCGCGCAATGGAGGAGTAAGCCAATACCAAAAAGGGTACACTCAGAACAAGGAGTAACATGGATACATTGATCCCGAGCTGCCGATTTAGCAAAATAGCGATCCCGGTAACGCCACCGTCTAAAAAACCATTCGGTAATAGAAAGGCCTTTAATCCGATACTGGCAAAAAAAATCCCTAATATGATCTGGAAATACTCGAACAGACGGGAGAGGGATTTTTTTACAGTTGGTTTCATATGTTCGTTTTGCTTAGATTCCCAGCCGGGAATAAAGAAAGGGAGAAAGGGAGAGTTGGAGAAAGGGTTGCGATTTCAAAGTCCACCTTCCATTTAACTTCCGCTTTATTTCCATCAGTCGCTCCGCTCGTGTCCGATTTCCATGGCCGCCGAAGCCCTTACGGGCGTAGGAGCGCCGACCTCCGCTTTCCGATTTAGTTAACTCTTTTCCCCTGCAAATAAAAACACGGTTTATACCGTCGCTTCACATCGAGTTGCGTCAACGCACCCTGGCTGCTCATCCGCCAAAAGGTACCGGATAACTCTTTGTCCTTACCAACGTCAAAGGTGAGGCCTTGGTTTCCGGCATTGCCGTCATCCCGTATCCATTCGAGGGTGAGTAGGACGGGGCCGGTAAGTACGATGCTGTATTCGCGAAGATCAATGGACAGGGTGCCCGGCTTTTGCGGGCGGGAAATAAGTATCTGGTCTGTTAACAGGTTTTCTCCAATCATCTCTGTGACGGGATCATAGGCATACATATTGACGCGAAAGTGCATGCTATCGCCCTTAGCGTGATTGATTTCAAAATGGGCGGAGATGATCCAGGTGGAGTCGGAAATGGGGATCAGGGCTCCGAATTCGGTGCCCAATTGGCTGCTGCCAAAACCAATACTGTGGGTGCGGTCAGGACCGTCGCGCAGCCCGTATGTTTCCGGCGAACCCTCAAAGCGCGATCGCACAATTTCCACGGCCTCTAATTCATACGCTTCCGGTTCCAATACTACGACCGAATCCATGGACTGATTGCTCAGGTCAACTTCCGCCGATTTATAGCCAATGGTGGAGAACCGAACCAGGGCTTTTTTACTTTTTAGCGGAAGCGCAAAAAAACCAGATTGGTTACTTACCGTGCCAATCATGCCGCCGACCACCCCGATATTTACGTAGGGTAGAGGCTGTTGGGATTGAGCGTCGAGCACCCGGCCTTTCCACACAATTTGTGATTGGCCATAGGCAGTACTGCCTCCGAGTAGTAGCAGAAATAGTAATAGCCTCATACAACCAGGAGTTTGGGTTTGAAAAACGAGAGAATGGGCATACACTATTTAATGAAGTAGCAATAGTCAAGACCCTGCCTTTCGGTATATGCCAGCAGGTATGATGACCATATACTGTATCATATCTACAATCCCTTTACACTCCACCAATTACAACTTTTTGGCGAAAGCCCGGAAATAAACAGACGGATTACGTGCCTAACCGGATAGATTCCCCGTCGGCGGGAATATGAACCCGATTCGAAATTCCCTGGTCTTCCAAAGCTTGCCTTAATTGGTCGCGGCTCTGACGACAGTGGTTCACCGTTTCCAGATGTACCACGATGATGTTGGTATTACTATTCGCATGACGCCACAATTGCAGGAAGTTGGTATCAGACATGGATAGGAATATTTATTGCATAGAAAGCCCCGAAACCGATGATGTTCGGTTTCGGGGCAGATGTCGGACCTAATCAGGGTAATTGCTTACCAATTGTGCCAGCATCCTTCGTGTTCTTCGTTCTGGTCGATTGCATCCAACGCATTTGGACGCCCTCCATTGCCATTCATCGGCAACTTCATTTCCTGGATAAGGTCGATTCGGGCGAGGAGATCCTGCATATGTGCTTTCGACATGGCATCACTCATTTTTGACATGTTTTTCTCCATGTCTGCTTCGAGGGTGTTCAATGTCATACGGGCCAGAGCCTTAATGTCGCTTTGGTTCCAGTCAGAACCAGTCTCCATTAGGATGTCGCCCATTTGGTCGACGTAGGCCCGTTGCAGGTTACGGCGGTAGGCATCAATGGCTTTTCCACTGGCCACTTCACTGAAGATAGCCGTTCGGGTATCGGTGAACAAGCTTGTCATCGTATAGGCATCCGCCCCGTTCAGTGCTTCGTTCTCCATCATGCGGTTCAGGCGATCACCGCTGAACAGGATGCGCAGGCCGTAGCCCTGCAACCCACGCATAAGGTCGAGGATAACGGTTGAACCAACGCGGCTGATGATCTCTTCATCGATCATCCATTCCGGCGTAGTGAACAGCTGGCGATCGTAGTAATCAACAGCCGCCTGCTGGCGTTCCTTGGAAACGTGCGTATAGACCGGACCTTCCTGGTCGTAGGTTTTGTCGTACTCGTATACACCACCTACATTATTACCAACGTGGCCCAGGTAACGACGAAACTGGCCGGCTACATTGCGGTACAATTCAGCCAGATCATCGTAATCTTCCCCTTCACGCTCCGACCATTCGATCAGATTGGGAAGAATGCGCTGCAGGTTTTTAACACCCAGGTCGCTGGCCGCGATCGGGTCGCTACCGATATCTTCGGTTTGAGCACTGGGGTCAACGACGCCGCGCTGCTGCTGCCCGTAGCGGTAAATGGGATCATCAGCCCGCTCGACGATCCAGTCGTTTAGGGTAGCGCGTTCGGCTTCGGCACTTCCGGCATCCGGGATCAGCTTGTATCCCCACAGGATAGACCACTTATCGTACGGGCCGATCTTGGGCATGATGCCGGCACCTTCATCTTCGGGTTGGGCTACGTAGTTGAAGCGTGCATAATCCATGATCGAGGGCGCGACACCCATGCGCTGAACGAAGCCAGGTGCTCGCAGTGAATCCACTGGATAGGCAACGCTGGAGCCCATGTTGTGGGGTAGTCCCAGCGTATGGCCAACTTCGTGAGCAGCTACGAAGCGGATGAGTTCTCCCATTACCGCATCGTCGAATTTCACGGCGCGGGCAGCGGGGTTAACGGCTGCGGTCTGGATCAGGAACCAGTTGCGCAGCAGGTTCATGACATTGTGGTACCAAATAATATCACTTTCCAGGATCTCGCCCGTACGCGGATCGTGTACGTGAGGACCCTGCGCATTCTGGATATCGGTGGAAACGTAGCGGATGACGGAGTAGCGGACATCCTCGGGGCTCCACTCGGGATCCTCTTCTTTCGAGGGAGGGTCGGCGGCTTTGATGGCATTTTTGAAACCGGCCGCTTCGAAAGCCACCTGCCAATCTTCTACCCCTTGCTTGATGTAGGGGCGCCATTTTTCGGGTGTAGCCGGATCGATATAGTAGACGATAGGCTTCTTAGGTTCGACCAGTTCACCGCGCTTGTAGGCAGCCATGTCTTTCGGATCAAGGCGCCAGCGGGTAATGAAGCGCTTGGAAGCTGCTTTCTGTTCATCGAGGCTGTAGTCGATTTGGCTAAGGCTAAAGTAGCCTACGCGGTCGTCGTAGTAACGTGGCTGCCAGGGTTCTTCGGGCAACTCGATGAACGATTGGTTCATCTCGATGGAGAGGGTCTGGGTCAACTGATTATCAGGCAGGTCGGTGCCCTGGTAGGTCAGTACCTGACGCACCTCTACGTTAGAGGGGTAGGCGTTCATGTGCTTGATGAAGCTACGCCCGGCGTCCAGACTGCGGATACCAAATCGGCGACGCTGGCTTTGCGACAGCGGTCCAAACATGGGTACATCGGAAGCAAAGAATTTGCTGACATCGATCACCACGGCCGTGGAGTCTTCATTGTATACTTCTACCTTGAAGCGTTCGATGACCGGTTCGAAGTTGTTGTTTTTTACGGATTCGTAAATGGGGTCTTCGTTGCTGGCTACGCTGTTGTACGATACGCTGCGCAACAACAGGTGATTGTCCAGTTCTTCCCAGCGAATGACCTGCTGGGGACGGGACTTCATACCGGCACCACCAAAGTTAAGTCCTTTTACGTGTCCGGAGATCCGGCTGACGACCAGGATCTCATTACCCAGTACATCCATCGGGATTTCGAAGAAGTACTTTCCTTCGACATTGTGTACTGTAAACAGGCCTTCGTCGGTAATGGCTTTGTCCGTAATTACGTCGGAATAGGTTTTACCTTTTTTCTTTTTGTCTTCTTTAGCTGAATCCTGCTGTTCGGTTTTTTCAGCAGCTGCCTCAGCCTTTTTCTTGCCGCGTTGGGCAAGGGCAGGTGAGGTAAACAGGAGCGACATTGCGAGGCTCCATAGTAACAGTGAGCGTTTGTTCATTGTAAACTAATTTGTTATAAAGCAGTAAATGAAATCGATGGCGGATTGTTTATGGCTTTTGCATTTCGACATCGTTCGGTGCTAATTTACAAACGTTTGTTCGCATTGTAGCAATGTTGTAGGCCTGCTTCGGCTTTTTGTCTTCCAATGTCAGGCTGCGGGTTCTTGCTGTTGGTCAGGTTACTGCTCGCCATGCTTGTTTGAAAGAACTGCGTGGCAATAAACCAGTCTGGAGAATCAAACAACCATGGCGAGCGGTTTGAGGGTGGGGGCCATGGCAGAAGCAATAAATCGCGTCTCTACTACGGCGACTTCCAATGTCTTACCTCCGCAAAAACAGAGGGCCCGACTACATCGCGATGCAGTCGGGCCCTCTGTTTTTGCGGAGATTCACGCTTAATGATCGCCTTTCTTGGTTCCCTCTGGCAGATTCCCCTGCTTCATGGCTTCACCCATCTGCTGGGAAGCGACGAAACTAGATGTCATCTGCGTCAGCATATTGCTGGCCGATTCCGGAGAGTTCGGGAGCAGGATCAGGTTACTGTTAGTCTGCTCGCCCATCGACTGCAGGGTGTCGTAGTGCTGGGTAACGACGATCAGAGCGGACGCTTCCTGGGAGTTGATTCCCACGCGGTTCAAGACCTCAACGGATTCCTCCAGACCGCGGGCAATTTCCCGACGCTGGTCGGCGATACCCTGACCCTGCAGGCGCTTGCTTTCTGCCTCGGCTCGTGCCTTAGCAACAATTCGGATGCGCTCGGCTTCCCCTTCGTATTCGGCAGCAAGTTTTTCACGTTCAGAGGCGTTAATGCGGTTCATGGCGTGCTTTACCTGGGCATCGGGATCGATATCCGTCACCAGGGCTTTGACGATGCCGTAGCCGTATTCGTTCATGGCTTGTTCCAGTTCACGGCGGATGGCCAGGGCGATATCGTCTTTGCGTTCAAAGACATCGTCGAGCTTCATTTTTGGTACCTCCGCCCGGACCGTATCAAATACGTAGGAAGTGATCTGATCGTGCGGGCTGGTCAGTTTATAAAATGCTTCATACATCTTTTCGGCCAGCACATAGTACTGTACGGAGACTTTCAGTTTGACGAATACGTTATCCTGGGTTTTGGTTTCCACCAAAACATCGAGTTGTTGTACACGCAGGGTCAATCGTCCGGCTACGCGGTCGAGAAAAGGGATCTTAAACTGTAGTCCCGGTCGTTTGATGCTGTGAAAACGTCCAAATCGTTCCACCACGGCGGCGGTCGACTGCTTTACGGTGAAAATACCCGACAACAGGATCAGTAGAGCAAAAATCCCAACGGCTATTAAAATCGGATCAAATGGCATGGCTTATTATTTTAAGTTTATTGATGTCAGCTTATATAGTTAAGATAGGCATTATTCGATGAGTACGCCGCATTTTTCAGACTAAGCCGTGTAAAACTTCGTCAAATTTTACCGGAAATATTTTTCTAAAAAGCCACGCCCGTTCTGGTAGAATATCCCGTCTAACTTTTGTTGCATGTCCGAAACATCTGTTACATGTAGCTCCTTTGGGGTAGCCAACCGGAAAAGCATCTGTAAAAGCGGAATTCGGAGTGCGCCGTAGTGGGTGATATCCGGGCAACAGGTGAGCGGATCAATGATTCCGTCAAAATCCGAACCCAGGCAAATGTGGTTCCAGGCCCTTGGTCCGCCGATGTGCAGGATATGGATGATATTATTCGCCAGGAGCAATAGGTCAAAGATAGTATCCTCCCGGAATCCCTCCTGTATGCGCCGATGGACCCGGGCCATCACAGGATCTTTAAGGTCAATGTCAGGGTGCTCGGAACTTACAGCCCCGCCCTGATCCGGGAAGTCTTCGTCCTCATCAATGGTGTCGGAAGTGTACCGGACACCCATATTGGAAAGGCGTTCGAGCACGACCGGATCGTACGGCAGATCGAAGGAATATATCTGGGACAGAAGGTTGTAGCTCAATATGGTTTCCGGAGCCAGGTCGTACACCGGAGCGACATTCTGCGGGGGAAACAATGCATAAAACTCTTTGCGGCTAAGGTATTCTGTATTTACGAAAGCCCCCCTGATCCTGCGATCCGCTTTTCCGCCCAGAATGCGCCGGTCAAAACTCAGGCCGATCAAGCCACCGGAATTAATTATTTCTGTGATCTCTTCGTCGTAAAGGTTAATCGTATTCGGGTAGAAAGGAATGCCCTGTTTACCGGTCTTTGCCCGTTTATTCCAATATACCTTGACGTTGGTTTGGTCGGCGAGAATGGGTATTCCCCTGCTTTTGAGCAATACTTCTTTCAAGTCCCGCAGGGAGCAACCCGTAACACCTACGTGCGACGCCAATATCGGGCGATCGGTATTGCCAAGCCCCTCTTGACGGATCTGGTGCTTCCTCAGTTCATAAAATTGCAGGCGCGATACGAGGCTCATGTGTTTTACGTCGATCCAGATAGGGTGTCCTGACCTTGTATCGTAGGCTTTCTCAATGAGTGGGCGGGCAATACCCATTTTCAGGCCGATGCCCTGGGGCCGCAATTGGCTGCGAATACGCTGACTGGTCAGGAAGAAGTCGAGGAATTTCATGCCGTAGCAATGCGTGCAAACCGACCACTGCGATAGGTGGGTCAAATTCATATAGAGCAAGCGCACCGGCTGTCCCTGCTTAAAGGCATCTAACAGGTCCATCCGCATTTTGGGCACACCGGTGACCGGGTCCAGATCAAACAGGTTGTGCGCTCCTTCCAGGGAAAAAAGGATATTTAGCCGAGCGGGATCTACTTCTCCTGCGGAGGATGGAAGGTGCAGGGTGTCCGGGCGTTCGTCGCGCGCCTGTCGCAGCGCCAGCAACTCCCTGGACACGTTTACCCAAGGGGTGTTTTCGCGGGCTTTCTTCAGGGAGCTTCCGTAAATACTGACGAGTGGCCCCAGGTTCTGTAGTAATCCGGCTTCGAGGATGGGCGGATCGGGTGATAAAAGGGCGTGGACGACTATGCGGCCACCACTGTCCTTTACCTGTCGTAGGTTGCTCTGAGAAGCAAATTCAGATTCAAAACAGGGGAGTCTGACGGTTAGATCCCGCCAGGGAGATCGTTTTTGACGACTGTTCTCGGTACGACGGTCCAGATAGCCGGCCAGTACCGACTTCAGGACCAGATGTAGGTGGGCATCGAAATACGGTTGGATTTCAGAGGGCATAGGTGTTGTAGTTAGACTACCAGTAATATACACAAAAGCCCCTGCGTGTTACCCCTTTACATATTCTTTACTTCCTGCGACAGGCTGCTCAGGCTTTCTTTGGCATCCCCGAACAGCATCCGGCTGCGTTCGTGGAAGAAAAGGGGATTCTGGATGCCTGCATATCCTGTCCGCATGCTCCGCTTCATAATGATCACGTTTTTGGCCTTCCATACCTCAAGTACCGGCATGCCATAGATAGGGCTGGAGGGCTCGTCCTGAGCGGCTGGATTGACCACGTCGTTGGCACCTACGACAACCACTACGTCGGTGCTGGGCAGAGCCGCATTGGCCTCCTCCAGGTCGAGTAGTTTGGGGTAGGGTACATCGGCTTCCGCCAAAAGAACGTTCATGTGTCCGGGCATGCGTCCCGCCACCGGGTGAATGGCGTAGCGCACCTCCACACCGTTGCCCGAGAGCAGATCGTCGAGTTCCTTGGCTACCTTTTGCGCCTGGGCCACGGCCAGACCGTAGCCCGGCACGACCATGACCGATCCGGAGTAGAAAAGTTGGATGGCCGCATCCGTGATGCCGACCTCTTTCGCTACCTGGTCGCCGTCGGCTCCGCCGCCGGCAGCCGAGCTGCTCGTTCCGAAACCACCGATCAGTACGTTGGTGAGGGAACGGTTCATGGCCTCGCACATGAGCACCGTGAGGATGGTTCCCGACGCACCGACCAGAATACCGCCGACCAGCATGATCTTATTATTGTAGACCAAACCGGCGGCCGCGGCCGACAGGCCGGTGAAGGAGTTAAGCAGGGATATCACTACCGGCATATCGGCACCACCGATGGGGGCGA
The DNA here is from genome assembly GCA_030148525.1 of Saprospiraceae bacterium. GTDB lineage: Bacteria > Bacteroidota > Bacteroidia > Chitinophagales > Saprospiraceae > DT-110. Next base: position 10,403 of record JASBTH010000208.1, read on the forward strand.
CGAAGGAGAATCCGTACACCAGGGTCAGGGCCGTAAAGACCAGGGCTAATCCTAGCCCCAGCGATTGTCCGCTCACGGTAAGCCAGATGCCCAGCCCCAAGGTGGCGGCCAATAGTACCAAATTGAGGATATTATGTCCGGGAAAGGTCACTTTTCGGTCGTTGACCAGACCTTCCAGTTTGGCGAAAGCCAGCATACTACCCGTAAAGGCAATACCTCCAATTAAGAGGGCGAGAAAAACGATGACCAATTGTCCGGTCCCCATTGATAAGGTTCCATTGTAATAAGGTAGTAGTTCACCGATCGCCAGTAAAACAGCGGTGGCACCACCCAAGCCGTTAAAAATGGATACCATTTGTGGCATAGCGGTCATCTGTACCCGGCGGGCCGAGATGAAACCGATCAGACCACCACCGACCATACCACCGGCAATCCAGATGTAGTTGTTTTCTGCTCCGGTGAGAGGCAT
>JASBTH010000217.1 GCA_030148525.1 Saprospiraceae bacterium
GGGCTTTTCCCATTGGGAAAGTACTTCCCAGGCCTGGCGGTTCTTAATGGCTTCGGGGTCGTCTTTTTCGACGGGGACGATGGAGGGAAAGATGCGGGCCCCGGCTTTGTACGACTCATCGGGGAAGGGGGCGCGGTAGGCATCCATAATCTCCCCGGTCAACTCCGTGTGGGTGCCCATTTGGATCACCCGGCCGATGTCGAAGTCGGGACTAGATTGGCTGAAGGCCCGCCACTGGAGAAATACTTCGGGGGTTTCGGTCATGCCTTCCGGCAGGAAGGTGTTGCTGGCGACCACGTGGGTGAAGCGATCGGGTTGCTCGCCGAGTAGCCGCAGACCGATCAGTCCTCCCCAATCCTGGCAGAAGAGGCGAATATCGTTGAGTGCCAATTGGTCGAGGAGGCTGTTGGTCCAATCGAGATGGGCCTGGTAGGTATAATCGCTCTGCTCGGTGGGTTTATCGGATTTACCAAAGCCGATCAGGTCGGGAGCGATGGTTCGAAAACCGGCATCCACCAGTGCCGGGATCATGTGCCGGTAGAGATAGCACCAACTGGGCTCGCCGTGCAGGAGGAGGACCACGGCTCCATCACGCGGCCCCTCGTCGAGGTAGTGCATGCGGAGACCATCCCCCACTTCCAGGTAGTGGGCTTCAAACGGAAAGTCGGGCAGGTCGGCGAATCGTTCTTCAGGAGTTCGGAGAGCTTTCATTGGTTAGATTTTTGCGTAAGCGAAATTCAATTACACCCTGGACGGTGGATCTACGGCACCCCGGTTGCCCCAGTAAATAAGCACGATGGCCGTACCGAACATGATCAGGCTGTAGATGGCCGAGGGGATGGTCATGGCCGAATTACCGATGAGGGTAGCGGCGATGGTGATACCCAGGGTACCATTCTGTATGCCTGACTCGATGGAGATGGTGCGTTGTTGACGGGTTGGGAGCTTAAACCACCTAGCTACGTAATAGCCGATGGCCAGCGTAATTACGTTCAGGGCCAGGGCGACCGGTCCTGCTTGCGCAAAAAAAGTACCGATGTTGGCGCGTTCCTTCAGTACGGCGGCCAGAATGATAAGGGCCAGGAAAACAGCTGATAAAATGCGCACGGGTCGATCCATACGGCGGGAAAAATGGGGTGCCCGGCTATGAATTACCATACCGATAGACACCGGAATGACGGTAATCAGTACCACAGATATGATGGTGCCCAACACATTCAATGGCTGTGCTTCGCCCTCCGGAATAAACTGCAGGATGGCAAAGTTCACGATGAAGGGTATGGTGATCACGGTGACCAGAGAGGTGATGGCGGTAAGGGTAATGGACAGAGCCGTATCGCCTTTCGACAGCAAGGTGATCAGGTTAGAGGTAGCTCCGCCGGGGCAGGCCGCCAGGATCATAAATCCCACCGCTAGTTCCGCCTGGATCCCGAAGAGGACGACCAGGCCAAAGGCAACCAGGGGCAACACAATCAGCTGGTTTACCAGACCGATCAGTACGGGCTTGGGGTAAACGGTGATGCGCCGGAAGTCCTCGATTTTCAGGGACAGGCCCATGCCGAGCATAATGACGGCGAGGGCCAGGGGTAGGAATACTTCGGTTAAGATACTGGATTCCATGTGTTTTAGGTTAAGGATTAGGGTGAGGCTAAGTACACTGTAATCTAAGTTATTTGAAAATATGGGTAGGGTATTTTGGCAAAAGTCAAGGCGCGTGGTGGGAGCATCCGTACGGACGCGACTAACGAGCAACGAAGTATTTTGCCGTAAGGCACTGCCATAAATCAAAGTTACTTAGGTTACAGTGTACTAAGGGTTTTATAAACCTGCCGAAGGCGATGCCATCCCCGATGCCATCCTAGATGGCATCTCCTTTTTTGGTCATCTTCCCGACTAATCAAAAATTATCCCCCCACCTCATGGAACTATTTTAGCCGAAACGAAACCTCGACCTGTCAGGCACCGGTTAGAAGTAATGTACTATTTTTACTGAAATCGATCCGCATTTGCGACACTCCGCCAAAAGATATTCATCGATTACCAAGCCCGAACAAACTGCGCATAAAACCCACAGGCATCCACGATTGCCTGGATGGGGATACACTCATCACGCATATGTGCCAAACGATAGTCCCCCGGACCAAACCCAATAGTGGGGACCTTCATACGCACCGGAGTCACGGCATTCGTGCTGAAATCCCAAAAAACATAGTCTTCCGGTTCGCGACTAAATATGGTACGGTATGCTTGTTGGCATGCCTGAGTAAGGGGGTGATCCTGCCCTATTTTCCAAGCTTCGTGGAGAGGCTCGTATTCGAATACCTTGCCCGTCCAGGCGGTTCGCTGCATGCGATCCAATTCCCAGGTAGCTTTTTTCCCAAATACCAGGGCATCCATTTCGGAGCGTATGCGCTCTTCCGATTCACCGGGTACCGTACGGCGGTCAACGTATATCCGACAACTGGAAGGAACTGCATTCAGAGAAGCGGCCCGGCTCGATATATCCGACAGCACCATACTACCCCGCAACCCGTCAATGGACTCGATCTCCGCGTGGGTCCTCGCTACCCGCTGAATGATCTCGGCCATTTCGTACACAGCATTCACGCCGCGATCGGGATCAGCCCCGTGGGCGGAAACGCCCTCGGTGGTAATAATGACCTGGGCTTTCCCCTTATGTCCCAGCGCAATTTGATTGTTGGAGGGCTCGCAAATAACAACGGCATCCGGGTGAAGCGACCGATCGGCAAACAAATGCCGCAGGTTTTCCCCGTCGCAGTCTTCTTCAAAGACAGTGCAGGACACATAGACTGTTTTGCCTTCGGTCCACCCTTTTTGGTGGGCCATGGCTGCACCATAGATAGCAGAAGCGGCAGCGGATTTCATATCGACCGAGCCACGCCCGTGCAGTACGCCATCAACAATGCGACCCTCGAAGGGCGGGTACGTCCATTGATCAGCATCTTCCACTGAAACGGTATCCAGGTGGGCATCGAGTAGCACGGTGCGCTCGCCCGTTCCCAAACGCCCCGATACATTTCCCACACTATCCACGAGCACATCCTGATAACCGAGTTCTTTCATCGTTCGCTCCGCCAACCGGATAGCCGGTTCCTCCTGGCCACTATAACTTTTAATGGCGACCAGACCACGGGCCAGATCAATGAGTTGAGCACGTTGGGTAATGGGCATAGAGAAGGACATGGGCGGTACGATTTTTACGAAAGTACTAAAAGCTCTTGGCACACAACTAGGGCTGAATCACAGCAAAAATGATATAAGAAACATAGGCAATTAACAATACAAAGGCTTCCCATCGATCCAGCTTCTTGCGATTGCCCGTAAACATAGCCAGAAATAAAATCAGGGTTCCACCACCCAGTATCAATAAATCTCGATCGAAGGATTGGGAATAGTCGATTGGGTCAACCAGGCCGCTGAAGGCCAAAATGAACAGCAGGTTGAAAATATTTGACCCGATAATATTCCCTACGGCCAAGTCGGCATTTTTGCGAAAAGCAGCCACCACCGAAGTAGCCAGTTCGGGGAGTGAGGTGCCCGCCGCCACGATGGTCATACCGATGATCTTTTCACTAACCCCCAACGAAGTGGCTAATTCAATGGCATTGGAAACGATCAGCCGCCCGCCGAAGACCAAACCGGCTAATCCCAGCCCGATCAAGACTAGTGACCGACCTTTCGGCGTTCGTTCCGCTGGTCCCTGAACAACCTGATCATCTGCTTTCAATTGTCGATATACATACCACAGAAAACCGGCAAAGAATAGTAATAAAATAGAGGACTCCAGACGATTTAGTCGGGGTATCACCTCCAGACCAAATGGTTGAACCAGGAGAAACACCAGTGCCGCCGCCAGAAAAGACAGCGGAATCTCCTTCCAAACCGTACTGGACTGCACGGCGATCGGCCTAATCAGGCCCGTAATACCCAGGATGATAAAGAGGTTGAAGTTATTACTCCCAATAACGTTGCTGAGCACAATGGCATCGTATCCCTGAGAGGAAGCCAGCATATTCACGACCATCTCGGGAGCAGACGTACCAAAAGCCACTACGGTCAGCCCTATTGCTAAATCCGAAACACCGTATCCACGGGCCAGGGCAGATGCCCCGCCCACCAGCCAGTTCGCTCCCTGGATGAGTAGAATTAAGCCAAACACCAACAGCATTACTTGCCACCACATGTCGATATCAATTTGGTTTCTAATCTTATGATCTTATTCTCCCAGCTTTAATCTGGCGCCTGATAAAATCATCCAGGGCCATCATTTCGCTCAGAACAGCCGGTTAACGCAAAAAACAGGCCAGTAGTATTCATGATATAAAAACCATGAGCCATCCCCAAATGGTTTGGAGATGGCTCGTTCATGTGAAACCGAAACGACCTGCTAAAGTCAATTAAAACTCTTCTGCCAGTATAGTCTCCATGATCTGGTTACGGATACCGCCGGTATCGTCCTGTTGGTTACTCAGCGTGATCACAATACCCTCTTCGGCGGGTACGAATCCAATAAGCGCTGAAAAACCATCAATATCGCCGCCGTGCCAGAAGAAAGATTGACCATGAATGCGACTTTTGAACCAGGCCACGCCAAAGGCCGTAGCATCGTCGGGAACATCCCCGCCAAAGATCAGGTCTTTTTCGGCCGGAGTAAACCATTGATCACCCATAACGGCGGTGCACCATTTTTCCAGATCAACGACGGTACTGGTCCAATCGCCCGCTCCGAGAGCAATGTACATGGGATAATTGGATGCATTCTCCTGGCCGTGGTATCCCTGTGCGTAGTCGGCTCCGGTGATCGTATTTGCTCCCGGCTCCGTTTGGTCCATTCCCAGCGGTTGTAATACTTTTTCCTGAATGTAGTTGTGGTACGCCTGGCCCGATAATTCCTGAATAAGAATGGCAGCCAGCAGAAAGTTACTATTGGAGTACTGAATATACTCGCCGGGCGTAAACTGCAGGCCATCTTCCGCCACGCTTTGTGAGATCACCTCGTATATATCTTCCGGCTCAAAGTACTCGCCACTTTTCGCTAAATCCTCAAAAGGGCCCACGTAATCGGGCAAGCCCGATTGATGGGTCAGCAGGTGATAGATGGTTATCTCGTCACCACGTGGAAATTCGGAATCAAAATCGCTTAATGGTTGGTCGAGGCTCGTGAGATGTCCGTCGCGCCAGAGCTGGATAACGCCCATACCCGTGAAGGTTTTACTCACCGAGCCGATCCGGAATTTGGTAGAAGGGGTGTTCCAGGTCCCTTCTTCCGCATTGGCATAGCCAAAGCCTGACCGCAGCACATCGGTACTACCTCGCTTAATCAGAACAGCCCCCTGAAAGTCGATTGATTCAAAAAAAGCAGCTGCATCTACATAGGAGTCCGGATTAACAGGTGTCGGGTCATCTTCTTTACTGCACGCCAGGATGGGGATGAGAAACAAAAACAAAATTCGATTAATCCATGAATAGGTTAGCATAGGTTGTCATTTTAAAGGGTGATTTAGGATAATTGTCCCTACAAAAATGCGTGCCTATGCCAGGTCGATCGTACGGCGATATAATTCCGGACGTTTTTGGGGAAACCCGTACGTTTTCCGGATCAATTGCTTTTTACTCCTCCCCCGCTGCTTTTTCCGCCTTGCGAAGCCGGCTCTCTTCAGTCCTGGTGTACCACCCCTCACCGTACTCTTCCTCGACGGTCTGTTCCAGAATGTTCTTGCTGAAATACCAATCAGTCTGCGCGCTCTGGAGTCAGGTCCAGGACCAGATACCCGTGCTGGATCAGGTCCGCGTACTTCATATGCGGATTCGGTAGCGTACCAGACATTATCGATGGCGACCGGCATACCTGCATCCAGATAGTGAAAAGCCGAGCTGGCCAATCATCTACTGCTTCACAAAAGTCTTACTGATGGGCTGCGCACCGGCCCGTTCGACGGAGAGCAGATACGTACCGGCCGGCAGATTAGTCACATCCAGATCATCCCGAATATCCACGAAGCGATCGCCCGTTTGCTGAACAACCATTCCCTGCAGGTTGAGGATGCGGTAGCGCACTTCTCCCTGCCAACCGGGTAGTACAACCTGCAATCGGCCATCGGTGGGGTTGGGGAATAACTCAAGTGGCTGGTCGTCGGTCTGGTCACCCACGGAGGTCACAATGACCCCGCCGGCTCCGGATTCACAAGTCTCTTCGACGGAATCGGTCGCAGTACAGCCACCGATAGTCTCTACGCTGACGGATAGCTTAAAAGCACCTTCACCGGTTGCTACCTGAACGGACTGTCCGGATCGGCTGGATACGATTCGCCAACCGCGTTCAGATCCTTCTTCGACCACCCAATTGTAGCGTTGGAAGAACCCGGCATTCTGGACATTTGCCCGGAATACGGCGACGCTGTTGCAATCTAGGTTAGCGGGAGGAATGATCTCCACTGTCATCGGATTTTCGGGACCTTCAACGGTCAGGTAGGAGGTACAAGTCGATTCGTTCCCAGCGCGGTCGCGAACCCGTAGCTTTGTCTCGAAGGTTTGTCCTATGTCATCACAATTGAACAGGGAAGGTGACATGCGATAGTTCAGTTGGAATGTACTATTGCAATTATCAAAGCTGCCCGCATCTAAAATACGTGGATTAGGAAACTCAAAGCCATCGTTCGACAAGGTAACCGTAACGCTATCCTTGCAGACAGCTTCCGGAGCCAGGTCGTCGAGCACGGTAATCACTCCGTTGCAACGTCCTTTATTTCCGGATGCATCGGTCACGGTAACTGTGTAAGGCAACATGAGGCCCGCATCATCACAATCGACACTCGACGGAGTTATGGACGCTCCCAGATCAAAAATGGGCGTACAGTCCTCCTGAATACTCGTAATAACATCACCGGGAGCGATATCCAATACATTATCCGAATCGGTCAACTCGACGGTTATACTTTCCTTACAGGCCACTACGGGAGCAGCACGCTCTACGATGGTGATGGTTCCGGTACAAACGGTTTCATCGGTATCGGCAATGCGCAGTGTGTATGGCATGGGCTGTCCCACATCGTCGCAAGAATAGCGCATGGGGTCCAACCGCAAATCACTGATGCGGGTACAATTGTCGGAAAAATCAGCAATAACCGTTTCCGGAAATAACACGGGAGGAACATCTCCGCTAGGTATGGTAAACTCTGCCTGTGTCTTGCAAGTGATATTCAGATCAACATCATCGATCACTTGCACAATACCCCGGCACAGCGTATCACCCGATGCTCTGTAGGTGAGGTTGTATGGCAGGAAGGAGCCGCCATCGTCACAGTCAGGTTCCGGCAGATCGAGAGCAAACTCCGTAAATGTGGCACAATTATCGTTGACTTCAAGGATGATATCCTCAATGCCCAGTCTGCTATTATCGTCAAAGGCCGGCAGGCTATAGACTACCGTATCGCGACATACCGGGGCGGGTTGGAAGGTATCCCGCACCACAAATTGCCCCTGGCAAAGCACTTCCCCGGTAAAGGTCCAGCGAATGGCATAATCCAGCGTATCACCTTCAAAGCTACAGCTGACCTGCTTCGGGACGATCTCCAGGCTGGACGTATTGGCGCAGTTGTCACCAAAGCTGGTCACAAATTGATCTGCAGACAGGGTCAAGATATCCGAACCTTCAGCGAGAAATACGTCAACCGGACCGGGGCGGCAAGTAACGACGGGGGCCGTTTGATCACCGACCAGGATGATACCGGAGCACGCTGATCGGCCATCTGCTAATTGAATATCGTAAGTCTGTGGTATGGCTTGATCCGCACAATTGAAGGTATCGGCGACAGACAGGTTCAGGTCATCGGGTGTCCCACAATTATCCGCGAACGACGTCATGAGGTCACTGAGCTCCGGAGCGGGAGCAGTGCCATCAGCGGCCAATGACAAGCGGAAGGTATCCACACAGGTTATGACCGGTTCCGAATTATCAATGATTTCGAGTACGCCCGAGCACACTCGCTCATTGGTTGGCACGATTCGTACGGAGTACGTGAGGGTGGTATCTCCTGCACTGGTGCAATCGAGTTCGTCAGGAGTAATGAAAAGATCGTTCAGATCAAAACAGTTGTCCGAGAACTGATTGATGGCATCAGCTGCCTGCAATGTAACCGGACTGCCGTCGGTTGGCAGCACGCGGCGGAGCGTATCTACACACTGGAAGGAGGGCGGGAAGGTATCGCGAATCACCAACACACCGGTACAAAGAGTGTCGCCCCCTGGCATCAGTACCTCATAATCCAGGTTGGCATCGCCAATAAAACAGGGTACCGATGGGGTGGTCAGTTGCAAATCATCAACCGACATACAGTTATCGGAAAAGTCACTGATCACCAGATCAGCCGTCAGCGGGATAGTACTTCCATCTTCCAGTTGGTACACCACTACCGAGTCCATACATGTGAAGACCGGCGGAGTGGTATCGCGTACCGTGATGGTTCCCGTACACAGGGTATCTCCCCGGGTAGTGGAGGTTACCAGATACGGCAGGTCACTGCCCAGATCTCCACAATCTACGCTTGACAGTGACAAAGACAGATCGGTCAGGGTTGGACAGGATAAACTATCAAAATTGGCCAGAACGTCACCGAGTCCCAGATCCAGTACTGCCGTATCGACCGGAAGGTCAACGGTTACCTGCTCCGAGCATATTAAGGTGTCGGAAGGTTGGTTACGGACGTAGATAGTTCCGCCGCAGAGGGCGGTAGAATCGGGCGTGTAAATTACGTAATCGATGGTGTCGCCAACGGAGGAGCAAGTGAACGTCAGGTCCGGGACGACCCACATATCCTCTACATCCAGGCAATTATCACGGAAGGATGTTATCAGATCGGCGGCCGACCAGGTCAGGGTATCCAGTCCTGCGGGCAATTCCAGAATAGTATCGCCCACGCAGGTAAGTTCGGGCAGGGATTCATCGATTAACTCGATCACCCCACTGCACAACTCATCACCACTATCGCGAATTTGCAAATGGTAATTAGTAAGTGTATCCAGGGCATCGCAATCAAGTACGCCCGGGGTTACGATCATATTGGAAGGATCAATACAATTGTCGGCGAAATCAAGAATAACATCCGACGGCCGAAGGAATACCGGAAACCCATTGTTAGGGTAGGTAAGCCTTATCGTATCCCGACATTGCAGGGTAGCTGCGAAGGTATCGCGAACTGCCAGGATGCCCGTTCCCAGGGTATCACCCCGCACCGCATCGTAGAGGGTAAAAGGCTGATCGCGATTCGCATCGGTACAATCCACAAACGCGGGCTCAACCGCCAGGTCGCCAAAGCGCAGACAATTATCATTCAGGGCAACGACCAATAATTCGGGGCGTACCCGAATTTCGGTGTCATCTTCTTCCAGGTATAAAAAGAAGGAATCCACTACGGTCACCTGAGGGGGAGTTGGGTCCAGCACCTCGATGGTACCGGTAGCAACGACCTGGTTGCTTCCTTCCCAACGCAGGGTATAATTAACCGGGCGTCCAACATCGGAGCAATCCACTTCCGCGGGTTGTACGATGAGTTTATTGGCACCTGCACATCCCCCGCCGACAATACTGTCAACGAGTAACTCGGCGGTGAGGGCAATATCATTTTCGTCTTCGGCCAAAGCCAGGGTGACGGAATCCTTGGCGTACACAACGGCATCCTCGGGTACGCCAATCTGTACCTGTCCGGTACACAATAGGAAATTGGTGCCCTCCACGCGAATTTCGTAGTCGATGGTCTTACCGGCATCGTCGCAGGTCACCTCGGCGGGGACCACAAAAAGGCGATCAAAAGGTACGCAGCCTTCCGGATCAACCGTCATTAAGTCAGCAGGTTGGAGTGCATAGGTTCCCGACTCCGGTACTTGGATGGTTACATCCGTTTTGCAGTCGTAGGAACATTGGGAAAAGAGATCTGTGTTTGGGAAAATAATTGCTAGCAACACGATTCCCAGCAATAGCGGGTACCGAATATTCATCCGTCGTCAGTTTTTGGTTATGATTGCAAGTTCAATGGGATAACTGGTGTAATATAGTGGATCTAACGGGCGGGGTAGCAACAGGACCGGAAAAGTCTTTCCTGTAAAAGAAGTTATCCGATCATAAAGATAAGGAAAATCTAATTGGTTTGCTTAAAATTCGTCGGAACGATCCAATGATTTATTCCTCTTCATCGTCCCCGGAACCATCCCGCACTGCCGACAGGCCCCGTGCGTATTCCAGGAATAATTTGTGGGCTGCCGTAAAACGAAAGGTATCTTCGTCCAGGCGATCGATAATCCGACGACGCTGCAAGCGATTGTAAAAATTCCGCCGGGTCAGCGGGTCCCGGAGGTTTTTACTACTCTCCAATATTTCTTTAAAGGAGGTCAGTTCGAGCATTTGTTCTATCTCTTCCACACTGAAGCTTTGAAAAGCAAAAGCCTCCGTCAAATTGCGGCCCTCCCGGTCCAGTTCATAGGATAGTACCCCCAAAAAGATACAGACATCGCGGGAAAAAGCATCGTTCTCGCGCACACTTTCCAAATAGGCATAATCACCATGAAACTGTAAGTTCAGCGAAAAAGAAGAGTGAAAAAAAGCCCGATAATAGTCGATATGTTCTTTGAGGATCACAAACTCCGGTTCACCTTCAAGCAAGAAACGCCCCTCCTGTAACAGGGCCTCGACGATTTGTCTGTGTTGTGCAGGAAATGATTGCATAGGTCCTATTTTGCTTTTCGGGTCACCGCCACGCGGGGCATGATAAAAGAAACACCATCAACAGCCACCTGCGCGCGATCATCGGAGAAAATCATTTGTAGCCTTTCCCCTTCTTCAAATGCCAGACTGCAGATTCGGAAAAACCGGGTTCGGGACGGTCGGTCTTCAAAGGTTTGCAGGGCCTCGTGGCACCATCTAAAGTAGTCATCCACCGGTAGCGCCCGGTCCAGGCGTTTCAGGTACGCACGCCGGTCGAAATAACTGCCGCTACTTGCCGGTGGACTGGCATCCGTATTCAGTACTACTGCCGCGGGACGCTTGATAAACTGTTCGAGAAAAAACTGTACTTCCGTTTCCATGCTATCACCCAGCAGGGAAAAGGCATGGCGCTTGGGTAGTCGGGGTACTTCGCGGTGAAAGGGGCGCTCTAAAAAATGTACCCATCCGTTCAGTATCTCGGACTCTCGTTGCAGTCGTTCAATCAGCGGCAATAACTCGCGGGTGATGATCCGCGACTGATCAACCATGCGGCGGTCAGCAACCCGAAGCAAATCGTGTAGCTGGGTATAGCGATCGGCGATCCGTGGTTCGGAAGCCACAAACCGGGCCTGGTTCACGGCTCCGGAAATGCGGGTCAGCACATTGGCGATGGATTCGGGATTGTGCACATCTAATATCCGGCTCAGCGGATCAATATAGTGCTCGATCAGGTGACGCGCTTTACGGACCCGTTCGCTAAAGGTCATTTGATCCTTATTCGTTTTCAGCTCCTGCGTTGCTCGCAGTAACTGCCCCGTATTGCTCTCCACATTGTCCAGGAAACGTTGCACCTCATCGTAAAGAGCATCCAGGCGTTCCCGCAGTAGTACGGGATTCTGGT
>JASBTH010000223.1 GCA_030148525.1 Saprospiraceae bacterium
GTCGCGTGGTTTCCAGGATGAGGCTTGCCTGGCGTTTTCGGTATCGTTCGTACTGCCGGATGTATTGCCAGCGTTGGAATGCCTCGTTCAGGCTCCGGGATGAGAATAGGAACTGAAGGTAGGACTGGCTCAATTTATGGCGCAAAGCTGTGCGGAGCAATACTTCGTATTCCGATCGCAGTCGTACCAGGTCGTCTTCTAGTGCAGTTAGCACCTGCTCGGTGCGTTCGACACTGGCATTGGTATAGGCGATTTCCTGTTCGAGCGTACTAATCAGTTGATTTCGCTGTTGGATGGACCGGCGGAGGATCAGAAACCGATTGAGGGTTGCCTGTCTGGTCTGACGGGTTTCTTTGAGCTCGTTAGAGGTCTCTTCGATGGCCTCAATAAGTTCTTTCCGTTTGCTTTCCAGGTCAATGCGACTTTCCTGGGCGGATAAAGCCGACTGCCAACCGAAAAAAAAGATGTGCAGTAGCAGTATTTTACTCCATGCGGGTATAGCGTTCAGGGATCTCAAATCGCGTACTCTTTGGTTGGTTTAAGGTCACCTCCGAAAACTCCATGTCCATGGAAATGGAGCCGGTTTCGGGGCTCGTAATATTAAAGGTACGAAAATAGGCAAAAAGCTGGTTGTCAGCAGTCGGTTGGTAATCGCTCAGCTGGAGCTGTACCGATCGCTCAGCAACGGGTTCATCAATGGATATTGCCGCTAATCGAAAGTCGCCGGAGCGCACCCGATACGTCAGGCTTCGCAGCGGGGATTTTTCCGAAAGGGTATACCCCTCGGTTGTGGTCTCCACGGTAGGGCGTACCGTGCCCGGGAACCAGGCATTACCCATCAGGATGGTCTGTAAAAGCTGAAAGTCGGCTGGCAAATTATAGGATGATTGGATGTATCCCAGGTCAAAGATGCCGTACTCGTTATTAATGCGGTCGATTACGTAGACAGAATCAGGTGTCACCTGCACGCGGGCAACTTCAAAACCGAGTTTGCGCACCGACATCCAGACCAGGCTATCGCGCTGGATACGTATCAGGGCCGTACCCCGGACCGACATGTCCTCGTCGGCGTACGATATTCGTGCACGGGCATCCAGCCAATCAGCCCGTACCTGGTTTTCGGCCACCTGCTGCATAATGAATTCAGCAGAACGCTCTTTAACGTTTTTTGTGCCTTTCTTGGCGGATCCGCACCCACCGGCTACCAGAATCAGAACCAGTATGGCGAAAAATATGCTCGATCTGTTCATGGGATGTGGGCTTATTCGTAGAGTTTTTTATCGGCAATTTTCCGTTCCAGTACGTCGGACGTGCGTCCGCGGTCACGGGCCAGATTCCAGTATTTCAGTGCCTCTTCCTCCTTGCCTGTCTTAAAAAGGATATCGCCGTAGTGCTCCAGATAGAGGGGGTTGGTCTCTCCTGTTTTCTGAACGGCCTGTGCCATAAAGTCCAGTGCTTTTTTGGCTTGACCGGTCAAATAAAGGGACCAGGAACTGCGGTGCAGGACCTCTGCCTCCAAGACTGCTGCGGATAGTGCTTTTTCGGCATATTCACGAGCTTTCTGTTCACCACGCCCGGCCAGCGCAAACGCATAACGCGCCTGTGCTAGTGGATAGTCGGGATTGATCTCAATGGCCTTTTGGAAGGCATCATCGGCCTCACCGGTATCGCCTAATTGTTCGTATGAAAGGCCGATGCATGAAATAATGGTTTGTTGCAGTAATTCGTTTTTACCGGACATAAACAAGGCTTCGTTCAGCACATCCAGGGCATCTTCCGCCTGGTTGGAGGCCTGTAGTGCGTAGCCGTTCAGGTAGAAGACAGTAGCCTGATTTGGGAATACAAACATCGCTTCCTCGGTCCATTCGGCCAGGTCGGTCAGGTTACCGCTGTCCTTGAGCGCGGCAAACAGGTTTTCCCAGAGCAGGAAATTGCTATCGTCGAGTTCGAGTGCTTTTTGGTACTTCTGAGCGGCAGCCACCGGGCGGTTAGTGAGGTAGTAGAGGTCGGCGGAGGCAGCATACGCTTTGGCCTGTCCCGGATGTACTTCTTCCAGAATGCGTGTTAGCCCCAGGGCCGCATTTGCCAGTTCGAGGTTCCCCGATTGCGATACCTTCTCGATGATGGGCATCAGTCGGCCAACTTTGAGGTCGAGCAGGGTGCCGGGGTCTTCGAAGACAGGCCGCATATTGTTGAGGTAGGTAACTTCATCCTTGCGTTGTACGTCACCTCCGGCCATGGCCAGTTTGGCTTTGGCATCATTGGGGTCGATCTCCAGGATGCGTTCGTAGGCCTTTTGAGCGTCCTTCGCATTTCCCGTTTTCAGGTGAAAATCTGCTAGCAGATGCCAATAGTCAATATTATCGGGAAAGGCATCTGTGAGTTTGTCCAATTCTTGCCCTGCTTTTTTTAGCTCGCCCATCCCCAGGTAGAGGGTATGTCGCCGCCGGATGAGGTCCTCGCTAATGCCAATTCGGTCTTCGAGGTCGCTATAGACGCGTTGGGCCTCTTTGAGCTCGTTGGCCCGGACCAGGAAAAAAGCTTGTTTGTAGTAATAGTCTCGATCATCGGGCTGCCGCTCGCGCAATTGCCCATAGATACCTGCTCCTTCGATAAATTGCCCGGTCTGCTGGTAGAGGTCGGCCAGTAGTTGGAGGTACCAGTTATTCGCCGGATCGAAACGGGTAGCCATTTGGGCGTGTTCAACGGCCTGTTCCAGGTTTTCCTGGTTGGCGAACAGCCGGGCCACTTCGTAGGCGGCCACTGCATTTTCCGAATCTTTTTCCAGTACCTTCTTGTACAGATCGATGGCTTCCTGGTAATTGCCCAACAGCTTTTCGCGTCCGGCATCGATCAGGATACTTTCAATTTCGAGTTCGGTGCCCTCAATGTTCCCTGGCTGGGCGAAGGCTGTTGCCCCGATAAAAGCGACCAAACAACCTATTCCCAGTAATCGATGTATCATGGTTCTTGTTTTGGATGAGCGGTCGCGATGGTCCCAGGTCTGTGATCAGGAATCGATCTGGGTGTAATCCCCAACGCTCCACTCGTGTGGTGTTCCGGTAATTTCGGCATGCTGGCCGATCATCGTGCGTTCCAGAACAACGTCTTTTACGGTCGTGTTACCTTGTATAACACTCTCTCGAATAACGGAGTTTTCTATGGTTGCATTGCTCCCGATAGTAGCATAAGGACCAATTACTGCCTGCCGCAAGGTTACGCCCTTTCCTATATAACAAGGAGGAATAATAACGGCATTTTCCTGAACGACATCCTTGGCAATAAGTTCTTCCTGAACCTGCTTGAGTTCCAGAATGCGTTTGGTGGTGTCCAGGATATTGTTTTTGTTACCACAATCGAGCCATTCCTCAATGGTCGATGCACGGAATTTCGTACCCTTCTCTTTCATATTTTCCAGGACACTGGTAATTTGAAATTCCCCTTTATCCCGCAAATCATTGTCGATCAGGTATCCGATCTCATCCCGCAGGCGGTCTCCGTCTCTAAAGTAATATAACCCGACAATCGCCAGATCAGATACAAATTCAGGGGACTTTTCGACGAACTCCGTTATTATCCCCTGATCATCCGTTTTAACGACGCCGAATGAGGATGGGTCCTCGACTTTTTGTACCCAGATAACGCCATCATCATTGGTGCTGAAGGTGAATTTTGCCTTGAATAAGGTGTCGGCAAAGGCAACAATGCAGGGGCCGGTCAGGCTGTCCTTGGCGCAATAAATAGCGTGCGCGGGCCCCTCGGGGCTTTCCTGGTGGTAAATCGACCCTTTGGCTCCGATACCTTCAGCGATGGATGTAAGCTGGTCTTCGGCCTCTTTGCCAAAATCTCCGATGATGAAGGCTACCTCATCGATCTGTCCGGGAAAAGAGTCGTTAAAGTCCTCGACGATGCGTTGAACAATGGGTTTACCAACTACTGGTTGTAGTGGCTTGGGGATGGTAAGTGTGTGTGGGCGCAGGCGTGAACCACGTCCTGCCATTGGGATGATGATTTTCATAATTATTTGGATGAGTACGTATTAAAATCCAGGAAGTGGAACAAATGTTCGAAAAGCCATCTCAATTACGTGCTTGAGATGGCTTGGGATCCTGTTACCATAATATATCGGGAGGTTGGGCGTAGACTATTTCGTAAAGTTTTGGACTTTAAGGCCCAACCTCCCGGTACAGGGTAGTAAGTATAGGGTAT
>JASBTH010000239.1 GCA_030148525.1 Saprospiraceae bacterium
GATCCGGAAGCACCTTTCTTTAAGGCTGCTGACTACGGTGTGGTGGGCGACCTCTTCGAGGTGGTACCACGCCTGAACAAAGCCCTCAAGGAACATAAGTCCTAAGAATTATTGGTTTACGAAAAGTATCTTCGGATACGAAGGGAAAGCCCTCGGCTTTCCCTTTTTTACTGGGTATCCCGTTGTTTGGGTAACTTCCTGCAAGCTGGGTTGCTACTTTTGCAACTTTATTGTACTTTTGCGGCCGCTGTAACTGATTTACGCGATCACTAACGGTAAAAAACAAACACATGGCAGTTAATCTAACAAAAGAGCAGCAAGCGGAGATTTTTAAGCAATATGGTGGCTCTGAAAAAAACACCGGCTCCGTTGAAGGTCAGATCGCCTTGTTCACCAAGCGCATCGAAGTATTGTCCAACCACCTGAAAGAAAACCGCAAGGATCACTCTTGCCGTCGCACTTTGTTGACTTTGGTTGGTAAGCGGAAAGGCTTGTTGAACTATCTGGCTAAAAGAGATATTATCAAATACCGCGAACTCATTGACCAACTCGGTATCCGAAATATCCGCAAATAAGCAGCCGAATATACCGACAACGAAGTGGTTTGGCAAAACCCAATCCTTTTCAGAAACGGTATAATTGGCACACAAGCAAAGGGGAAGTATCCTGGTTTTGGGATTCTTCCCCTTTTGTTATATATTTGGGAAAGCCTGAAAAACAGGCTGATTCAAACGACTCACACGGGAATATTTCCCACACGAGCTGCTCAAAGCTCAAACGACTCCAAAATGCTGTCCTAAGCACTCGGCACAATGTCGTCCTGGCATTGCAGCCAATCTTTTATTACTAAAACATTTTTTGAACGTATGGGACAACAAACACCGATCACTACGTCCTTCCATTTACCCGACGGACGGGAAGTGATCATTGAAACCGGCAAACTGGCCACTCAGGCCGATGGTTCGGTCGTTGTACGCATGGGTAAAACCATGCTTTTCTGCTCCGTGGTATCAGCCCACGAACCCCGCGAGGGACAAAGCTTTTTTCCGCTATCCGTAGATTACCAGGAGAAGTTTGCTGCGGCAGGTAAAATACCGGGCAACTTTTTCCGTCGTGAAGCCAGGTTGTCGGATTACGAGATATTGACATCCCGCCTGGTCGACCGCGCTATTCGCCCGCTCTTCCCCGATGGGTACATGAACGATACTCAGGTGATTATCAACCTCATCTCCGGTGAGGAGGACGTATTACCCGATGCACTGGCCGCACTGGCTGCATCGGCAGCTATGACCTGTTCGGACGTACCTTTTAACGGGCCGATCTCCGAGGTACGCGTTGCCCGGGTCAAGGGTGAATTCAAAGTCAACCCTTCGCGCTCCGAGACCGAAGAAGCCGACATGGAATTCATTGTGGCCGCCAGCATGGATAATGTGATGATGGTTGAAGGGGAAGCCAAGGAATGCCAGGAAAAAGATCTGGTGGAGGCCATCCGCATCGCCCACGAAGCAATCAAAGTACAGTGCCAGGCACAGCTTGATCTGGCTGCTAAGGTAGGTGATAAAGCCACCAGTCGCGAAGTAGAAGAAGCCGAAGAAAACGAAGAACTGAAAGCCAGGGTAGAGTCACTCACCAAGGACAAGATCCTGGAAGTAGCACGGGGTGAACTCGATAAAAAAGCTCGTAAGAAAGGCTTCGATGAAATCAAGGATGCGCTCAAAGAGACCCTCGAAGAAGAAATGGATGAGGAGACCTTCGAAGAGCAATGGCCCATGGCTAAAGAGTACTTCTACAAAGTACAAAAAGCCCTGATCCGGGAAATGGTGCTCTCCGAAGGCAAGCGCCTGGACGGGCGTAAGGCCAATGAAGTCCGGGATATCTGGACCGAGGTGGATTACCTGCCCAGCGCGCACGGTTCCGCCATCTTTACGCGCGGTGAAACCCAGTCGCTGACCTCGCTCACCCTCGGTACCAAAACCGATGAATTGATGCTTGACCAGGCGCTGAATCACAGCTACGAGAACTTTATCCTGCATTACAATTTCCCGGCCTTTTCCGTGGGTGAAACAAAGCCTATGCGTGGTCCCGGCCGTCGTGAGGTAGGACACGCCAACCTGGCCGCCCGCGCCCTGCGCCAGGTGCTGCCAGCTGAGTTGCCCTATACCCTGCGTATCGTTTCTGATGTGTTGGAATCCAACGGTTCCAGCTCTATGGCAACGGTTTGTGCGGGTACGCTGGCACTAATGGATGCCGGTATCAAAATAACAAAACCCGTATCAGGAATTGCCATGGGGATGATCTCCGACGGTGATCGCTATGCGATCCTGAGCGATATCCTAGGTGATGAAGATGCCCTGGGAGATATGGACTTCAAGGTGAGTGGTACCGAAAATGGCATCACGGCCTGCCAGATGGATATTAAGATCGAAGGACTTCCCTACGAACAACTCGAGGAGGCCCTGATGCAGGCCCGCGAAGGACGGGTACATATCCTGAACGAAATGAGCAATTCGCTGGCTGCTCCCAGGGAAGATCTCAAGCCACACGCTCCGCGTATCGTTGAACTGACGATCGACAAGAGCTTCATCGGTGCCGTGATCGGACCAGGTGGTAAAGTTATCCAGGAAATCCAGGAAGTTACCGGCACACAGATCAATATCGAAGAAGTCGATAATAAAGGTATCGTCAACATTGCCAGTAGCGATAAAGAGTCTATCGATAAAGCTGTGGAATGGGTGAGACGGATCACATTCACTCCCGAAGTAGGCGATGTATTTGATTCTGTGGTTCGATCCGTCATGCCGTATGGTGTCTTTGTTGACTTCCACGGTAAGAGCGGCCTGTTGCACGTTTCGGAGATATCGCACACCCGGATCGAAAATGTTGCGGATCACTTCCAGGAAGGCGACGAGGTCAAAGTAAAGCT
Organism: Saprospiraceae bacterium; assembly: GCA_030148525.1. Taxonomy (GTDB): domain Bacteria; phylum Bacteroidota; class Bacteroidia; order Chitinophagales; family Saprospiraceae; genus DT-110. Next base: position 2,924 of record JASBTH010000239.1, read on the forward strand.
CATCGGTGTTGATAAAAAGACCGGTAAATTGCGATTGTCTCGCAAAGCTTTATTGCCGCAGCCGGATCGCAAGCCCCGCGACTAACTGTAATAAGGGTACCGGTCGAGGATAATTGGGCATATTAGCCACCTCGCTGGTCAGCAGAAGTGAATAGGGTAGGGAACTTTTCTACCCGTTAGGTTTTTTTATTAAGTGCTCGTTAATCCACCGGGATTGTCGAGCACTTTCTTATTTTGTAAGAGGTACTCCATGAACGTTATCTGCGTTTTTTGACAAAAGGGCCTGAAATAAGGCTTTTTTTGGAAAAAATCAAGTTTTTTTAAGTTCCTGAAACTATTTTTTCTCAGAAAGCGTATTGAACATGTAGTCTTCTTAAAATCTGTCTGTGTGTATGCGTCAGTTAAAAATTACAAACAAAATTACGGCCAGGGAGAGCCTCGCCCTCGACAAGTATCTTAACGATATCGGTAAGATTTCCATGTTGAGTGCCGACGAGGAGGCTGAATTGGCCAGCCGGATTCGCCAGGGCGATCAAAATGCTTTAGAGAAATTGACTAAAGCAAACCTTCGCTTTGTGGTTTCCGTTGCGAAGCAATACCAAAATCAGGGTCTTTCACTTGGGGACCTGATCAACGAAGGCAATGTGGGGCTGATGAAGGCCGCCAAGCGATTTGATGAGACCAAAGGGTTTAAATTCATTTCCTATGCTGTTTGGTGGATCCGCCAATCCATCCTGCAGGCAATCGTTGAGTATTCCCGCATTGTGCGATTGCCGCTCAACAAGGTGGGTTCGTACAATAAAGTGAATGAAGCCTATTTGTCGTTCGTTCAAAAATTTGAGCGGGAACCGACCCACGAAGAATTAGGTGAACTGCTGGATATGACTGCCAAAGAAGTATCCAATATGCTGAAAGGTAATGGACGTCATCTCTCAGTCGACGCTCCCCTGAGTGGCGAAGATGGTGATTCCACTATGCTGGATGTGATCACCCACGACGAAGGAAATGCACCGGACGACAGCCTTATGGCTCAGTCCCTTAAAGACGAAGTTCAGCAAGGTTTGTCTATGCTTTCGCCCCGTGAGGTAGAGGTACTTTCCTCCTATTACGGCCTGGCTGGTAAAAAGTCATTGACCCTGGAGGAAATCGGTGAATTGTATGGACTGACCCGCGAGCGGGTGCGCCAGATCAAAGAACGCGCTATCCGTCGCTTGCGCAAGTCCTATAACCGAAATGCCCTGAAGTCTTACCTGGGATAAACTAAACCGCTAAGCATATTCTTCAGTATTACCGGACTCATTCTCGACAACAGAATGAGTCCGGTTTTTTTTATCTTGCCGCCTTTATATTTCGGCAACGTATTGGGTTGACTGCATCTGAGCACGTCAGTTCGGTAAGTGGTGTAAATCGACAGTTTAATGCCTAGAATGTACAATCGTCACGCATTACTCGCACTGGGAGCGGCCTTTTTAATGTCCGCTTGTCAATCGGAGTCCGGGAGTCGGGAACAGACCGATGCTAAATCCTCTGTTGATGCCGTGGAAACGCCCCCAACGGAACAGGTGTCCTTTACCGTTCAGGTTGAGGGGTTAAGGCTTCGCAGCGAGGCTGGTCCGGAAGCACAGGTGATTCGCACCCTCACCAAGGGCGAGTTATTGATCGATGCCGGGGAGGTTTCGGACTTTACGACCCCCATCCGGTTGCGTGGGATCGATTTCGACGAACCATGGATAAAGGTGCGTACGACCGATGAGGAGACTGGCTGGGTCTATGGAGGCGCTTTGAATCCGGCAATGCAGGCTGGTCCGGAGGCTGCATCTTTATTATTGGATAAGCGTTTGACTACCTTTTTTGGCGAAAGCCTGACCCGCAGGATAAAGGAGTACCGCGATCAGTTTACTGCGGCCACAAACAGTGAAGATCTGGCCGCTGTTTATCTTGATGGGGTGGATATCAGTGAGCAAATGAATCCTGTTCTGGAAGAACGCATTACTTTAGACGATTACGACCAGCTTCCCGATCTGTTTTGGCTGGAGCAAGCCTTTCCGGCTTATCAACCAACCCTGGTGGCGGAGGGTACCATTTACTACCTCTTTGCTGATTACAGCGATTGGCTGGAGAAAGCCCGCATGACGGAAGGCTCCGAAGATGATGCTTTCGTGGCGATTGCCCTTGAGCTGTTCCCCCAGGATAGCATAGCTCACTTTTACCCGGCTTACTTTCTGCAGACCTGGGACTACGGAGGGCACAGTTTGCTGGGGCGGGGCATCCACCTCGACCTGTTGGCTAAATTGGAAAAAGCCTGGAAGGGAGGTAAATCAGCTTTTGCACCCGCCATTCGCACAATGACCCAGGATATTGTGCAGGATATAACGGATGTTGACAATTCCTACTGGGAAGACCAGGCCGCAATTGCCAGGGAAATGCAGGCCATACTCGACCGCAAGTGGGAGGTATTAACGAAGGAAGACATGATTGCCTTGCGCGCCAGAAGTCGACAGTTCGACGAACCAGAGAAGCATCAGATACCACTGGACAAGGGCTCGGGAATGGGTGGATAATTGTTACATCGTTTTTTTAGGAAAAGGAAACAACCAATATGGGTATTTTAGCACTTTCAGCACTGGTAGTAGCAGGGACGGGATTCTGGCTTTTTACCAGGTCCCTACCAGGCTTCAAGCTTACGCAAAAAAAGGTTCAGAAAGACCTGGAGTCCATGGAAGCCGACGTCCGGTCCTTCTTCCACGATCCGGTTAAACTCGATAAAAATGATCTGGAAATCCTGTCGTACAATGTCAAGTCAGCCGAACGGAAAAAGATAGGGGGAAAGAAGTGGAAGGCAACCATTACCTCCATTTTCGAAGAACCGGTAGCCGGAGTGTCTTACCGCCGGTACAATAAAAAAAATGCCCTGATGGTCATTTTGACGCACCAGCGAGCCTTTTACTACTGGGAAAAAGAAAAGGATGTAAGCATAGTGATCGATGATCAGGTGCTTGGATCCTACCAGCCGGCCAATGGGTACTTAATTAGTCAGCGCACCGGGAAAATGATCGCCAAACTGGATAAGTCCGTAACTGACCGGCACCCCCTGATTATCCAGGGCGAAGAAGTTGCCAGTGTGAAAATCCCTAAATCCTCCGATCTTATTCAACGAGTTTTCGATTATACCGGAAATAATTTGAGTACCGAAGAAGAAGCAATCCTTCTCGGATTAGTACTGTTTGAAGTGACTAAACAAGCTGATAGCAAGTAGTTGGTTGTCGTAAATCCCAAGCTGCCGAAACAATTGATTTAGCTGTGGTTATTGTGCCTTGTTAAGGACTTTTTGCTTTTTAGGTGCCGGAAATAAACGGCAGACCTTGTGGTTCAGGTTTGGGTATACTTGGGAAACTGTCGACCTTAGCATACCCAATGGGTAAAGTGGTGACGTACGTAAATTCTTCAACATTCTTGATTGACCAACGTTACAACATCACGAATATTCACGTAAAGGACTGGCAACTATGCAATTCTCTAAGAAAGTACACTTGATCATATATCGCTTTCGCGAAAAAGGGCTGGAAATCTTCTTGACGAATCGGAATGATGAGGAATTCGAAATTCCGGCCAGTCCCTCGCGCAATGAAAGAGAGTCAATCTGGGAAGATGCCGACCGCTTGATCGAATTAGATCCCGTTCAACAGGAAGGTGGCGGTACCGAAGAAGCCTGGGCTGTCGAAGGTGAATACCACGACATTCCGAGCCTTAAAAAAATGTTGTTTGAGGATGCCCGTTTTGTTAAAGACCAGATATCTCATATGGAGTCAGGTACCTTCATTACGGTCAAAGACGCTTTTAAGAAAGTCCTGCCGCACCAATACCAGTTTCTTAAAGAATTGAAGGACATCCTTACCGATCGCAACTCCATCAAAGATTTGTAAGATAGACGGCTCACGATAGACGGCTCACGATTTACGGCCTACGGTAAACGGTTTGCTTCATGCGATTCATAACTGCACCGGATTTGCTCATGAATGCAGACAAATCTTTGCCCCAACTATTTGACTTGGTTAAGAGGAAAGAACATCTTAGCCGTAAGCCGTAAGCCGTAAGCCGTAAGCCGTAAGCCGTAATCCGTAAGCCGTAATCCGTAAGCCGTAATCCGTAATCCGTAAGCCGTAATCCGTAAGCCGTAATCCGTAATCCGTAATCCGTCAATACCCCCGTGCCCGGTCTACCCGATTAAGTAAAGGTTGCTCGTTTCGCAGACGCCGGTAGTTTTCGGCGATCTGTCGGGCGGCGGCCTCCTGATCGGTGATACTGGCAATATGCGGGGTCATAATGATCTCAGGGTATTCCCAAAAGGGGTGTTCATCACCGGGCGGTTCCTCTGATAACACATCCAGGAAGGCCCCCCGAATGATCCCCCGGTCCAGGGCCCAGATTAAATCGGCTTCCACCAGGTGGGCACCGCGGCCCACATTGATCAGAAAACTTCCCTGCGGAAGCTTCTGAAAGAGAGCCCGGTTCAAAATGCCCCGTGTTTGGTGGGTCAGG
>JASBTH010000268.1 GCA_030148525.1 Saprospiraceae bacterium
TACATGAATTCCAACACATCACGTGCATCCCCGATAGAGAGATTTTGGTTGGGCATGCGCACCAGACATTCTTCTAATAAGGCTTGGGCGGTAGGGTCCTCCGCCAGCATGACATCTACGTTGGTGATCATATTCATTATCCACTCGGGCTCCCGGATATCAGTCAGGCCTTTCCAGCCGGGTCCCACTACGCGTTGATCCGTTAGCTTGTGGCAGGCGGCGCATTTCATTTCGTAAATGGCTTTTCCTTTTTCCACCATTGCCGGATTCAAGGGGTCGTTGAGGGTTACATTTTTGACTTCACCAATGCCTTTGTTAGGCCCGGAATCAGCTGTTTTGGCCGTAGATGACGATTTGTCCTGGGATGCAGAGGGAGTATCAGAACCACCTCCCGAACAACCCACCGTAAGAGCGAGGACAGCGGCAAATAAAAATACTTTTTTCATAATGCGTTTGTTGTTTATAAATAGCTTCTAAAGCGTAAGATTCTTATCGAGTGATTCCTGCGCTACATCCCCTATGGTTTTATCCTGTACCATACTTAGTAATCCATTCCTGAAATTGATAGCCTTATGGTGCAATGGACAAGGGTTTTCCGCAGAACACACAGGTAAGCCCAAAATGCAAGAGTGGAAAACCTCCGGACCGTCAATTGATTCTATGACACGTACCAGAGGGCTGTCCAGGTTCTGGTCACTGAGATAAAATCCGCCAGTCGGCCCTTTGGAAGAGGAGACCAGTCCCTGGCGGGATAATTCTTGCAGGATTTTCCCAAGAAAGTGTTTGGGAACCTGTAGTGCATCCGATATTTCTTTGACCCCTAGCTTATGGTCTTCACTACCATGAGCTGCTAAATGCAGAACAGCACGTATGGCGTATTTACAGGATTTACTAAACATGGTAACGGGTTTTTATTAAGAGTGAAATGCATACCCATATACTGCTTTCAAAAAGGTTTGGGCCTCGCCAAACCTTTTTACGCGAGTATAGCTGAGTACTAAGCGCCTAAGTTACCAAAATATAAGATAAAAACATCTTTTATTCTCTTACTTTGCGCAAGTACGCTCAAATCAAAAAGGGTAGGGATGATAAATGTCATTCTACGCGGGTGACCTTTATCATAGAAGGGCAATCCAGAATCATGTCTATTTGCAATAGAGGATAAAAACATCCTTTAATCCTTGAAATAATCGCACCTCGCAATTAAAACAACTCGATTATGAAACAACATCATGTTTTTTCCACATTAAAGCTGATGGCCGCTACCATATTAGGTATCGGCCTGCTAAGTGGATGCTCCCAATCTGCCGGAAACGGTGGAAACTCGGCCGCACTGGCCGATGATGTAGCATCTCAAGTTTACGTACCTCCCGGAGAGTACGATGAATTCTATGCCTTTATGTCCGGAGGATTCAGCGGCCAGGTAAGCGTATACGGGTTACCCTCAGGGCGAATGCTAAAAGTGATCCCCGTATTTTCTTTGGATGCAGAAAAAGGTTATGGATTTAACGAAGAAACGAAGCCAATGCTGGAGACATCTCATGGCTTTATTCCCTGGGATGATGCTCACCACCCGGAACTCTCTCAAACCAATGGAGAAACCGATGGCCGTTGGCTTTTCATCAATGGTAATAATACGCCCCGAATTGCTCGTATCGACCTCACCACCTTTGAAACCGCCGAGATTATTGAGATCCCCAACAGCGGCGGAAACCACAGCTCGCCCTTCACCACTGAAAATACGGAATACGTAGTTGCCGGTACCCGATTTGGTGTCCCTTATCCCCAGCAGGATGTAGCGATCGATTCCTATGCGGAAAAATTTAAGGGCACCCTTTCCTTTATCAGCGTAGATCCGGAAGAAGGTGAAATGGACCTGGCTTTCCAGGTTTTATTGCCGGCTTACGACTATGACCTGGCTCACTCAGGTAAGGGTAAATCCCATGGTTGGACGTTCTTTACAACGTATAACACGGAGGAAAAAAGCACCCTTCTTGAAGTAAATGCTTCCCAGAACGACAAGGACTTCATTGCTGCCATTAACTGGAAAAAAGCAGAAGAGTACATCGCTCAGGGTAAGTTCCAGGAAATACCTGCTCAGTATGCACACAATACATACAATGAGCATACGCATATGGCCACCTCCGAAATGAAGGAAACGGTCAGAGTACTACTGCCCGAAGAGTGCCCCGGTCTGGTGTATTTCCTGCCGACTCCTAAATCGCCTCACGGAGTGGATGTGGATCCGACGGGTGAATACATAGTAGGTAACGGGAAATTGTCGGCCGATATGGCAGTTCACTCGTTTTCCAAGGTGTTAGAAGCCATTGAAAACGAATCCTTTGAAACGATAATTGATGGCATTCCCGTTCTTAAATACGATGAAATCCTGGCCGGCATCGTCGAAAAACCTGGCTTGGGGCCATTGCACACCGAATTCGACGGTAAGGGTAATGCATACACTACTTATTTCATCTCTTCCGAAATCGTCAAATGGAAGGTAGAAACTCAGGAAGTTCTCGACCGGGTACCCACGTATTACTCCGTTGGCCACCTCATGATTCCCGGTGGCGATTCGCGCAAGCCGGATGGTAAATATATGGTTGCTCTGAATAAGATCACCAAGGACCGATACCTGCCTACTGGTCCGGAGTTAACCCACTCGGCTCAGTTGTATGACATTTCCGGGGAGAAAATGAAAATGTTGCTCGATTTTCCAACGATTGGCGAGCCACACTACGCGCAAGGGATTGCCGCCTCCAAGGTAATGCCCAACTCCAAGAAGTTTTATCCGATTGAGGAGAATGAGCACCCTTACCGTACGCTCGGGGAAAAAGATACCAGAGTGGAACGCGATGGCAACATCGTACACGTGTATATGACAACCATTCGTAGTCACTTTGCGCCCGATAACATCGAGGGCATTAAGGTGGGAGATAAAGTCTACTTCCACGTTACCAACCTCGAACAAGATTGGGACGTTCCGCACGGACTGGCCATAATGGGGGCTAATAATGCCGAATTGCTCATCATGCCCGGGCAAACCGAAACCCTCCTGTGGGAGCCCGATCGCGTTGGCGTATATCCATTTTACTGCACTGATTTCTGCTCAGCCTTACACCAGGAAATGCAAGGGTATGTCAGGGTATCCCCTCAATCTTCTGATATAGAACTGAGTTGGAGACTCGGTGAGGATGAACCTGTTCAATAATACTTAACTGCCTGGCGGAGGGGCCCGCAATGCGGGCCCCTCCCAAATCATCCAATATGAAATACCTGCCGCGCTTACTCATGGCCCTTGGAATAATAGGACTGTTATTACTGTTTTTCTTTCCCATGTGGAAAATCATTCTGTACGCACCTCAATATCCAGATGGTGTCGAAATGCACATTTATATCGATAAAATTGGCGGAAACAGCCCCGGCGTTCTGCAAAATGTGAACATCTTGAACCACTACGTTGGGATGAAATACATAGACCCCGACGCCATCCCCGAGCTACAGTACTTTCCCTATATCATCGGTGCGCTGATTCTGCTGGGGGCAGGCGCATTATTATGGAATCGTGCTCCGGGATACCTGATCTGGACACTCTTGCTCATTATCCTGGGCACCATTGGTATGTATGATTTTTATCTGTGGGAGTACGATTATGGTCATAATCTCAGTCCTACCGCCCCCATAAAGATACCAGGAGCAAGCTTTCAACCACCTCTTCTGGGAACTAAAGACATTTTGAATTTTGTGGCAAAGTCCCTGCCCCATATCGGTGGCTATGGTTACGGCCTGGCCATTCTGATGGGAGGATCTGCCTGGTGGACTCGCAAAAAACAATAATCATGAAATACCTACTGCTGTGCCTCGTACTGGTCAGTTTTATGGCCTGCACTACCGAACCCCGCCCCATTAATTACGGTGAGGATGTTTGCTACTACTGCAAGATGAATATAGTCGACCGGCAGCACGCAGCAGAAGCAGTCACCCATAAGGGCCGGGTGTACACCTTTGATGCTATCGAATGTATGCTGAATTACGTCAACCGGCACGGAAACACCGGAGCGTATAAGTTCTTGCTGGTCAACAATTACCTGAATCCCGGAGCTTTTGTTCCCGCTTTAGAAAGCCATTACCTGATATCCGAAGAGATTCCCAGTCCTATGGGGGCCTTTTTATCGGCCTTTCCCGATGAGGAAAGCGCCCGATCCATGCAGGAGAAAAAGGGAGGACAAACTTTTGACTGGAATGAACTAATGGCTTACGGAAAAACGGAAGGCCTGATCAATTAATAATTATGAAAAGAGTATTTGCTAATCGGATATCAATTCTTCGCTCCTGCATGTTGGGCAGCCTGATTTTGCTGGCAGCAACAGCAGTAGTGGGAAGAACATGGGTAATCAATCCGGTTGCCGGGAAAGCTGTTTTAGCGAAAGCGGTCACCAAAGCCGATACAGGGGATACCTTGCTGATTAACTACGGACAGTATTACGAGTATGGGATAGTCATCGATAAGCCTTTGACCATCATCGGTATCGACTTTCCCGAGATCGACGGTCAGGATCAGGGCGAGATCATGACCGTTATCGCGCACCATGTAACCGTCGAGGGATTGCATTTTAAAAATGTAGGAGTAAGCTACCTGAAAGACCATTCCGGCCTGCGCATAAAGCGCAGAAGCAATGCCGTCGTTCGGAACAACAAATTCAGCAATACTTTCTTCGGTATCTACCTGGAACGGGTAACTAATGCCCTGGTGACAGGCAATGAAATAGTTGGCGTACCTCGTGACGAAGCATCATCGGGTAACGGCATTCACGCCTGGCATTGTGAAGAACTGCAAATCGAACACAATCGGGTGACCGGCCACCGGGACGGCATTTATTTCGAATTCGTTAATAACAGTACAATTGCCCACAACCAAAGCTTTGGTAACCGGAGGTACGGTTTGCACTTTATGTTTTCAGATAACGATGTATACCACCATAATAAATTTGCTGAAAATGGGGCCGGAGTGGCCGTCATGTTCTCCAAATTCATTGACATGCGGCACAACATCTTCTTTCACAACTGGGGACGTGCTTCCTACGGACTGCTGCTCAAAGAGATATACGACGCTACCATTGAGGATAATGCCTTTCGGCAAAATACCATTGCTATCAATATTGAAGGCTCCACCCGAATCACCTACCGCCGAAACGAATTCAGCCGTAACGGCTGGGCCATCAAAATGGCCGGTGGATGTCTGGACAATGAGATAACCCAAAATAATTTTCGATCCAATACCCTGGACCTGGTCCTCAACAGCCACGTAAATAACAATACGTTTTCGGGGAATTACTGGAGTGAATACACCGGATACGACCTCGACAAGGACGGCGTCGGGGATGTGCCGCATCGCCCCGTAAAACTCTTTTCCTACATTCTTGATCGTACGCCGGAAGCCATTGCGCTGCTGCGTAGTTTCTTCGTACGTCTGATGAATTTTTCGGAAAAGGTGAGTCCGGCTTTCACTCCGGCCAACGTATTGGATCATCAACCACACATGCAACCTTTCAACTATGATCACCTGCAATAATGTGCAAAAGGCCTTTGGCAAAAACCAAGTGCTTCAGGGTATTGACCTGGACTTCCGGGAGTCTGGAAGAATTACCGCCATTCTGGGCCCTAATGGTTCCGGAAAGACCACCCTGATCAAATCCATCCTGGGCATGGTTTTGCCCGAACAGGGATCCATCACCGTGAATGAGCAACCCGTTCGCAAGCAATGGGCCTATCGTTCAGCTATCGATTATCTGCCGCAGATTGCCCGTTTCCCTGAAAACCTGACAGTTTCTGAACTGATGTCGATGATCAAAGATATCCGGCCGGGAGCTTCCCGCGACCAGGAGCTGATCAACCGCTTTGGCCTGAAACCTTTTTTGCGAAAGCGACTGGGTAACCTATCCGGTGGTACCAAACAAAAGGTCAATATCACTCTGGCCATGATGTACGACAGCCCCATCCTCATCTTCGACGAGCCAACGTCGGGGCTGGACCCCGTAGCCATGCAAACGCTGAAGGCTCTGATCCAGGAGGAAAAAGAACGGGGTAAACTCATCCTGGTCACCACCCACATCATGCAGTTTGTGGAAGAAGTGGCCGACGAAATCGTGTTTCTGCTGGAGGGGAAAACATATTTCCGGGGCCCCATCCAGGCTTTGAAAGACCGCGTCGGTGTTGATGACTTGGAAGCGGCCATAGCCGGTATTCTTCGTGAACATCCGATCGTGGTAGCATCCCCTGATACCACTCGACGGATATCAGCTAACCCGATCCGGCGGAAGATCCCCGGTTTACTAACCTCCTTCAAAAAAGCCTGACCATGTGGAAAATACTGAAATACAGTACCTATGATTTGCTGCGCAGCCGCTGGGCCTACTTGTACCTTGGGTTCTTTTTATTGTTTACGGCTGGCTTCCTGTACCTGACCGGAGATGTAGGCAAGGTGGTAATTAGTCTGATGAACGTGATACTTATCCTGTGCCCCCTGATCGCCACCATGTTCGGAATTATGTACCACTACAATTCCCGGGAATTTACCGAGTTGTTACTGGCACAACCCATACGCCGTACCTCCATTTTCTGGGGGCAATTTTTGGGCCTGGCCATCGCCCTCTCTACCAGTTTGGTATTGGGCATCGGAATTCCTTTCCTGCTTTATGGCATCACGCACGATCCGGCCATTTGGCAGTTTATGATCCTGCTGCTTAATGGGGTAGTACTCACCTTTATTTTTTCAGGCCTGGCCTTTTGGATTGGCCTGCGGAACGATAACCGGATCCGTGGATTTGGCCTGGCAATTCTGCTCTGGCTGGTCATGGCCGTATTATACGACGGTGTATTCCTGCTGTGCCTGATCGTATTCAGGGAATACCCGTTGGATTCGTTTTCCCTGTTTGCCACGGTGTTTAATCCGGTCGACTTGTCCCGGATCATGATCCTGCTCAAACTCGACATTTCGGCCCTGATGGGCTATACGGGAGCTGTTTTCCAGAAGTTCTTTGGCAATGGCTGGGGTATACTGCTGTCTACCTTGTCACTTCTGGCATGGATTGCTATTCCCGTTGCCGGTATTCGATATACCGCTTTACGTAAAGATTTTTAAATCAGTTAAATAGAATATCATGATTGATAGCTCAATGAAAGTAGGCGAATTGGTTGCCGAACACTACCAGGCAGCCAAAGTCTTCAAAAAATATGGCATTGATTTTTGTTGCGGAGGTGGCAAAACCGTGGCAGAAGCATGTGCTGCAAAAGAGGTCTCGTTGGATGAATTTCAAAATCAGTTAGCAACAGCACTCACGCAAAATAATAACGGTACCGCTATAAACGCCAATCGCTGGAATCCGGCGTTCCTGACTGATTACATCGAACAGGAACACCACACCTACGTACGGGAGACCATGCCGACTATACTGAAGTACGCCCAAAAGGTAGCCAAAGTGCACAAAGACAGTATTCCGGCATCAAGTGAGATACTGACCTTATTTCAGGCACTGACCCATGACCTCACTCTGCACCTGGCAGACGAAGAGCAAAATGTTTTTCCCGTAATTCGCAAGAAATATGCCGACGTTCCCGTGAAGGCGGAGGAACTCAGCCAAGCAATCAAAACATTGGAAGTTGATCACGAAACAGCGGGCACGATCATGAAACGACTGCGTCAGATCACAAATGACTTCACGCCACCCGAATTTGCCTGTAATACGGTGCGGGTACTTTACAAATTACTTGAGGAATTTGAGGGTGATCTGCACCAGCATGTGCATCTGGAAAACAATGTACTTTTTCCCAAGGTAGCGGATTATTGCTAGGAAGCTGGGGGCACTTGAGTTTTGTGAAAAGGCGTTTGCGGCTGTTTTTCGAAATTCTGTTGGATGACAGCCGCCTACGCTGAGGCTTCGTTGGCAAGGAACGGACCTGAAACCTCACCTCACACCTCAAACCTCTCACCTCAAACCTGTTAAGACTGGTTTTAATACCAGCTGGATGTAGTTGTTCCAGTCAAAATACCGATGCGCCGCCTCCTGCAGGTCTTTTGCCGTAAGGCTATGCACAAAATGCTCAAACACGGCGGGTTGCATGCCCCGCATGGGAATGTGGTTGCGGTAGCGGGTGGCCAGCTGCCCCAGCCAGTAGTTATTGGTGGCGCGGGCTTCCGCCTGGCTCTGGCGCTGGGTTTCGGTGACCTTTTGGAGGTAATCGGTCGTGACCGGCCCGGACTGGAGCTGGCGGATCTCTTCGTATAAAATAGCAATAAGGGTGTTGACTTCCCCGGGATCGGCATCGAAGCGAATGGCGGTGCGGTAGTTGGATTCAGGGATGGGAAGTATGGTTCCGCTTACCCGCACGCCGTAGACGCCGCCCATCTCTTCGCGCAGTCGCTCGCGCAGTCGAATGCGGACCAGCGACATCAGCGAATTGTATAGGTAGCGCTGGTCAGAGGAATATGTTATATCTCCGTGAAAATTGATCTCGACGATGGTCTTGGGCGCCTGACCGCCCATAATGGTGCTGTCGACCACACCGGGAACCAGGCGGGTTCCTGTATCCTGCCAGCGCTCATCCCGGAGGATAGCAGGCAGAGAGCCCAGGTATTTGGCCGCCAGGTCGGGGAAGGTTGCCATATCCAGATTCCCCACAAAGACAAAGGTGAAATCGGAGAAATCAGCAAAGCGTTCACGGTAGATCTCGAGCATCCGGTCCAGGTCTAGAGCTTCCAATTGCTTTACCGTCGGGATGCCACGACGGGGATGATTGCCGTAGCGTATCCGAAACGACGCCTCCCCAAAAAAGTAATAGGGGTTGTCGAGAATATTTTCCAGGATCGACCGCTGGCGAGTGCGGTAAGACGACAGCACCGTTGTGTCTTTGCGAGGGGCGGTGGCGTAGAGATGAACCAATTGGAGTAATTCCTCCAAATCGCGGGGCGAAGCACTTCCGTTAAAACCCTCGTGCCATTCGCCAATATAGGGGGCTACGGAGACTGTGCTGCCGGTGAGTTTCTTGGTGAGCTGTGTGATACTAAATTCCCCCACACCACTTTGGTCGACCAGAGTTGCCGCCGTGCTGGCGTTCGGGTATTCGGTATCCGTATACACGGAATGGCCACCCGGGCTAAAGGCGGACATCAGCACCTCGTCCTGTTTGAAATTGGTAGGGCGTACCACCAGTCGTACATCGTTGGGTAAGCGATATTCATAGACTTCCAGGGCGGTGTCCTGAAAGGTGAGGGTAGCCGTCAGGTTTGGTAGGTCTTTCTGGAAAAGAGGTTTATCGCTGGCCGAATCCAGGTAGGTGTCATACGATTGGGTTTCTATTTCGTGAATCAGGGATTGCCATTCCGCCGAAGTGAGCATTTGACCGGCCAGGCGCTCGGGGACTTTTACGACCAGTGATGATCCCGGCTCGGACCACCATTGGGGCAGGAGGGCATTGATATCGGAGAGGGTAATGGTTGGCAACACCTTTTCTACCTGCGCCAGCGTTTGGCTGCTGGTCAGAAATGGAGATCCGGTGAGGGCGTGATTAGTTAATCGGGCGGCGAGTGTGGCGGAGCGTTGTGCTTTTTCCTCACGGGCTGCCTGCTCGTAACGCAGCAACAATTCCTCTTTCTTACGGCTCAGTTCGGAGTCGGCAAACCCATGCTGCCTGACCTGTAGGGTCGTCTCCAATACGGTGCGAAAACCAGCTACCAGTTGTTCGGGTGACACAAAGGCGGAGAGTAGGTATTGGGGGTGATTTCCTAACCCACGAGTGATGACAGAGGAGGCAAACGTAAAGGGTGGTTCACTCATTGATTGTTGTACCTCATACATCCGGGCTCCCATCAGTCGATTGTACAGGCCGTGCATGAGTTGTTGTCGGAAAGCTGCCGAATCAGTAAGGGACTTTTTGGGTAAAGGACGGTACCATTCCACCTGAACGAAGGAAGCTTCTTCATCGGCGGCGATGAGGTACTGGAAGGTGTCGGTATCGGGAACGTTCACCTCTATTTCTGCAGGTGGTTCCGCTGGTTCATCTAGCGGTGAAAACAGGGACCGAATGGCCTGCTCTACCTTATCCGGATCGAAATCACCAACAGCCACGATGGACATCAGGTCGGGTCGATACCATTCCCGATAATACCGAATAATGGCTTCGCCCGGCGTATTTGCCAACAAGTCGGGATCACCGATTGGCAGGCGGTCGGCATAGCGGGACCCACCGTACAGAAAGGGTATTATCTGCTGGCGTTGGCGTTGATCAGCATTCAGTCGGGAACGCCATTCGGATAGAACCACACCTCGCTCTTTTTCAATCTCCAGGGGGTCAAAGGTCAGCCCATCGGCCCACTCTTTTATAATGGCCAGCCCCGTATCGAGTTTCCCCACCGGATCGGTGCGTACCTCAAGCATGTATACGGTCTCCTCGAAGCTGGTATAGGCATTGAGATCGGGGCCAAAGCGCATCCCGGTGGATTCCAGGTAATCAATTAGTTCGTTCTTAGGGAACTGTCGGGTGCCGTTAAATGCCATATGCTCCACGAAGTGGGCGAGGCCTCGCTGGTCATCAGCTTCCTGCAGGGATCCCGCTCGGACAAGTAGTCGCAGTTCGGCACGGCCGGCCGGCAGGTCGTTGCCCCGCACGTAGTAGGTGAGGCCATTCGCCAGTGTATCGTATCGTACGAGTGAATCGTGGATTTGGGCATTATGTTGAACCGTTGCCCCCAGGATTAGTAAGAGGGTGATAAGTATTCGCATGGAACCAATATAGGGGGAAAGGGAGAATTGGGGAAAGGGAGAATTGGGGAATTAGAGAGAGGGGCTCAATCATTTCACGGTCAGATCCTACAGGAAAAGGGACTTTAGCCCTCCACTTTAGTTATGGGGTTTCGCGTAAAATGCCCGACGCTCCACGCAATGGAAATCAAGGATCCTGTAGCCAGGCATCAGGATGCTACTGGGTTAAGGCAAGTCGCTCTGGTCCCTTTAGTCTCTGAAATCTCTTAAGTCCCTTCGGTCCCAGTCGTTTCCACAAACTCAGGCGGTCGTTTTCCGAATTGCCGGACAATCAAGAAAAGAGCCGTCATGGATACGAGGAACAAAATGATGCTAATCAGCCATCCACCGCCCAGGTAGGTGGAGAGCCCCGAGTTGATGAAAGCGAAAAAGCCGACGGACAGGGCATACGGCAACTGGGTACGCACGTGGTCGATGTGGTTGCAATCCGAAGCCAGAGAGCTCAGAATGGTGGTGTCCGAAATGGGCGAGCAATGATCACCGAGGACGGAAGCCGCCAGCACAACGGCAATTACGTTCAATAATAATTGGTAGGCTACGTCCGGATCTACGCCCTGGGCCTGGGAAACCGCCCAGGTTGTCGGGATCGCGATGGGGTACAGGATAGCCATAGTACTCCAGCTGGAGCCCGTACTGAAGGCTATAGAAGCCGACAGAATGAAGACGATCATGGGCACCAGGAAGGGGTTCAAGCTTCCCTTTAGGGCACTGGTCAGGTAGGTAGCTGTATGTAGTTCGTCGGTGGTGGCCGCCAGGGACCACGCCAGGGTCAGAATAAGAATAGCGGGCAGCATGGTTTTGAAGCCGGTGAGCATGGTGGTGATGGAATCGCCCAGTTTCATAATGCGTCCCCCAACGGTCATGAGGATGGCCACGAATACGCCACTTAATGATGCCCACAATAGTGCGGTATAGCTATCGGCATTACCAATGAGCTTACCAACCTTACGGAAAAAACCGCCACCGCCTTCTTCCAGAGTAGCTCCGATATTGACCCAAACGTCGCCCCAGTCAGAACCGTTGAGTACCACGCCCATGTCAATCAGTTCGCCATAGGTGGAATTAATCCCCGTGTCGATGAGTCCGTAAATAGTGACCAGGATGACGGTCAGTACCGGGATTACCGCATTCCACCAATTCAGGGGAGCACCTTTGATGGGGGAGAGGTCCTCGGTTTCCTCCACCTCTTTGTCGGCAACGGCCACTCGATCGACCTCGCCGGTGGTACGGGCACGAACCTCGGCTTTGTACATGCCGCCAAAGTCTCGCCCCGTAAAAATGAGCATTAGGATGAAAACGAGGGTCATGACCGGATAAAAGGAATACTTGAGGGAACCGATGAACAAGGCATAGGGCGTGGTGGGACCAGTATAATCGGTCAGGGTTTTAATACCATCATCGATGTAGCCAAGCTCCGCGCCGATCCAGGTGGTAATGAAGGCAACGGCAGCAACCGGAGCGGCCGTACTGTCGACAATGTAAGCAAGTTTTTCGCGTGATATCCTGAACCGGTCGGTGACCGAGCGCATCGTATTACCGACAATAAGGGTGTTGGCGTAATCGTCGAAGAAAATCGCCACCCCGAGCAACCAGGTGATAAACTGAGCCGACCGCGGGCTGTTAGCGTATTTGGATAGCGATTTGACAACGCCCGCCATACCGCCATTGCGGGAGATGACGGCAACCATACCCCCGATGAGGATGGAAAAGATTATGATCGATTGGTGGCCGCCATCTGTTAGTGCAGAAACGACATATTTTTCGACTACTTCCCAAAAGGAGATCAGGAAATAGTAAAAACTCTCGATGCGCATGCCTCCGGCGATGAAGGCACCGACCCATACACCAACGAAAAGGGATACTACTACCTCGCGAAAGATAAGTGCCAGCAGGATGGCGACAAGTGGTGGTACAATGGATAGCCACATGGGAATGTGCCGCACCCGCAGCCCACGCCGGGTCTTGGAAGTGTGATAGATCCGGTATTGGTTGTCGGCATTTTTGAGAAGGAGAAGTTCTCCTTTTTCGTCGAAGGTTCGGCCCAGATCAACCCGGTTATTAATCATGGGCAAAGTGTCGAGTTGCCCATTGACCGTAATGCTGGCAGAATTACCGGTTTCGGGGATTTGCAGAAAAAAACGACCCTCATCGGCTAAAATGGTATAGTCTTTGATCTTAATATGAACGTCGGCCTGAGCGGCAGGTTCTAGCGTGATGGTGTCGGTTTGTGCACCACAAATGGCAGCTAGGAAACAAAACAGGCATAAAAGTAGACCGGAAGGTTTGCTCATCAGCTGGTACAATCGTTTGTTGATAAATGGCGGTATCAGGCAAGAAACGAAAATATAGAATAACGACAAAGCGGTCTAACGCAAAAGAAAATTCCTATGAAATACATCCAGAGCGTACTTTTCCTATTCTTAATCGGCGCTTTTTCCGTTTATGGGCAGGGTTTTTCCCGTCCCGATTGGCCGGTTATTCAAAACGGTCAGCCACTGAACCAACCTTTTGCGGGTGGCTTGAATGCACCACAGGTTTCGGAGATCGACCTGAACCAGGATGGACGCCAGGATCTATTTGTCTTTGACCGTGCGGACAATGTGGTACTTACGTTCATCCAAAGCGGCCCTGTGGATGATCCGGTTTATATTTACGAACCGGCCTACGCCAGCATGTTTCCGCCACTGACCAACTGGGTCTTACTGCGCGACTACAATCGCGACGGCCTTCCCGATATTTATGCGTACAGTGATGTGCCGGGCATCGATGGTATTACGGTCTACACCAGTAGTTATTCGGATGGGAATTGGCGTTTTGACCGCTATGAATTCGGCCCTCCCTTTAACCTGATACAGTACGAAAACACCAACGGAAACACCCTGCAAGCATATGTCTCCCGAATCGATTACCCGGCGGTGGATGATATCGATGGCGATGGCGATCTGGACATTGTCACCTTTGACCCCGGCGGGAGCTTTGTCGACTACTACCAAAATCAGCAGGTGGAGCAGGGACTGGCGGAAGGTGTCTTAGTGTACGAACTGGTCGACAACTGTTGGGGTGGTTTTTACGAAAGTGGCATAAACTCGGAGGTTACCTTCTCGGATGGCCCCGGCCAATGTGTTACCCTGGATGGTATTGATCTGGCTGCTACGGGCCGTCATGCCGGCTCCACTCTTTTAACCCTGGATGTGGACGACGATGGGGATAAAGATCTCGTATTGGGTGATATCTCATTCGACAACCTGAACTTGCTTTATAACGAGGGAACCCCCGAACAGGCCTGGATGAACGGGCAAGATGTGCGTTTTCCATCGCAGGTTACGCCCGTCGATTTACCGGTTTTTCCGGCGGCCTTCGAGGTGGAGGTAACCGGAGATGACCGGCCCGACCTATTGGTAGCCCCCAATGAGGTACAGAATGCCGAGGACCTGGATGTGTTCTGGAAATACCGCGCAAATGATTCCGGAGACGGGCAACCTTATACCCTGGTCACCAAGCGCTTTTTAGCTGAGGACATGATCGACCTGGGCACCGGAGCCCAGCCGGTGTTTGTAGATTATAATCAGGATGGGCTGCTGGATATCCTGGTGGGAAATACCAGCCGTTTTCAACGCAATGGCGTTCCCGATGCTCGATTATTTCTCTACGAAAATACCGGAACGCCCGGTGAACCGGCTTTTACATTGGTCGACGAAGATTACCTGGAAATGTCGCAATTCAGTCAGAGTGGTTACGCACCAGCGGCCGGCGATATCGATGGTGACGGAGATACGGACCTGCTGATCGGCGAGCAATTTGGTACCTTATTTTACGCCGAAAACACGGCCGGACCGAATCAACCCTTTGCTTTCGCACCCGTTCAGGCGGAATATTCAGGCATTGATGTGGGCCTGGCCGCCACGCCCTACCTGGTCGACCTGAACGAAGATGAACGAGTAGATCTCCTGGTGGGAGAGCGAACGGGTAATATCAACTATTTTGAGCATACCGGACATAACGAGCAACCCTATCAACCGGACTTGGGCACGGGAAATAATACCAATGTAGTAGGGCAGATCAATACGCGCCTGCCGGGTTTTATTACCGGTTATAGTGCACCCGTGGTGATCGATACCGAAGATGGCCTGCGTCTGCTGACCGGCTCCGAGGAGGGGGCATTGCTACTGTACGGGTCGGTGGCTGATCAGGTTCGGGGGACCATGACCGAGCTGGATGCCTCTTTTGGTCCTATGCGCCTGGGGATGCGTACGCGTCCTGCCATGGCTGACGTGGACGGTGATGGATACCTGGACATGCTGGTGGGATCCATGCGCGGTGGTTTGCAATTGCTATCTACGCCTATGCGGACCCGTATGACCACGAGCACCAGATCGGTATCGAAGATTGATTACCCTCTGGAGGTTTTTCCGAATCCGGCGGTTGATCGGGTGCAGGTTGATTTGCGTCACTGGCCTTTCGGCAAAAAACAGATCAGCCTGATCAACAATAAGGGACAGGTGGTGCGACAGGTAACGTCAAATGACCATCGGGTAGCTTTCAATCTAATCGGCTTGCCGGCGGGTATGTATGTGGTGCAGGTAGAGGGAAGCCCGGGCATTGCACAGCGGAAGGTGATGGTGAGGTGATCTAATCACCATACTCCCGTTCCCCAAACAACAAGGTCCCTATGCGAACCATGGTCGACCCCTCCTCCAGCGCGATCTGGTAGTCGCCCGACATACCCATGGAGAGCTCTTTAAAGCGTTCTTCACCGGCAAAATAGTCGGATTTCAGCTTTTTGAAGATGCGGTGGAGTTCCTGGAATTCCCGGCGCACCTGATTGGTATTTTCCGTGAAGGTGGCCATACCCATCACCCCGACAATTCGGATGTGTTCCATCTGAGCGTAGGATTCGCCCTCTAGTAAATCCACCGCCGTATCCCAGTTGAAACCATATTTGCTTTCCTCATCGGCAATGTGGAATTGCAACAGGCAGTCGATCACCCGGTCTTCTTTCCGGGCTTGTTTGTTTACCTCTTTGAGCAGTCGCGGACTATCGACCGAGTGGATAAGGCTGATATAGGGTGCGATGTATTTTACCTTATTGCGCTGGAGGTGCCCGATCATATGCCACTCAATATCCTTGGGGAGTTCTTCGTATTTAGGCGTGAGTTCCTGGGCTTTGCTTTCGCCAAAAATCCGCTGGCCCTGGTCGTACAGGCGCTGTATGGCTTCCACGGGCTTAGTTTTAGAGACGGCTACGAGCTTGGTTTGGGTAGGTTGAAGTTGTTCCAGTATCTGTTTGTACATGGTTCCTTTGCTTGGTTCTTATTGGTGTAATGCGCTTGTTGAACGTAGATTTAGACATTTTTTAACGCAGCAATGGTACTTATCGTTGATCACAAATCGTTGAATTTACTGAATGTCAAAAATAAGTGACCATGTACCAATCAATCGCCGCCCGTAATGAACGCCGCAATCGTCGACGCGCCGTTTTTATGACTTCTTTGATTACCGGATTGCTGATGGTAGCTCTTGCTTATTTCGGTAGTCCCGACCTGCAGGCCATGGTCGATGGATTGGTCGATCAGGTCCTCGGCACTGAGCCTACTGCGAATGTGCAGCCGTGATTTGGGACTGGTGTGGGGACGGTAGAGAATCAAGGGACCTTTAGGGACCGAAGGGATTTAAGTGACCTCAGGGACTAAAGAGACAGTGGGTATACCCGATAAATCGCGTCTCTACAAAGAGTTGGGTAGCAACCGGTCGTTCTTCTGATTTCTGATCTCTGAATTCACACTTCAAAAAAGTCCATGCAGCTCAGCCCGGACCAGGTTGATCACTTTACCCAGGTCTTCGGCATCGTTGGCAAAGTCGAGTTGGTCGCTGTTAATGACCAGCAGGTTCCCCTCGTCGTAGCTGTTGATCCAGTTCTCGTAGCGCTCGTTCAGACGCTTTAAGTAATCCAGGCTCATGTTACCCTCGTATTCCCGCCCCCGGGACTGGATGTGTTTTACCAGGGTTGAAATGTCGGCCCGCAGATAGATCAAGAGATCAGGTGGTTGTATCTGGGACGACATGGTCTTGAACAATTCGAAGTAATTGGTAAAATCTCGCTTCGACATCAGCCCCATGTGGTGGAGGTTAGGCGCAAAGATGTATGCATCCTCGTAAATTGTGCGATCCTGTACCACCGTTTTGTCCCCATTGAGGATGCGCAGGATTTGCTGGTAGCGGTTGTTCAGGAAGTATATCTGCAGATTGAAAGCCCAGCGTTGCATATCTTCATAGAAATCACTGAGATAAGGGTTTTCTGCGGTCGATTCGAAGTGTACATCCCACCCAAAATGCTTGCCCAACAGGGCGCAAAGAGTTGTTTTCCCTGCCCCGATATTTCCGGCAATGGCGATGTGCCGTAATCCAACCTTAGTTTTGGTATCCTCCATGGTGCTAGGTGCATTTTCCATCATCAAAATCTGTTTTGTGAAGCCGCAGACCGGCAGAGCGTCACGAAATTACAATATCCGAACCATTTTTTGAGTGCTTCAGTGATGTGCTGCTGCCAAAAGTTATCCACAATGATGTTGTTCGGGTAGCATGACCTTCTTATCTTGCCTGCAATAGGTATCCGGGTCGTTCACCGAATTTTTGGCCCCGGCCGTCTAATTTTATCGTATGCAAATAGATAAGCAATTAATTTCACGCCTCGAGTTATTAGCTCGATTGGAACTATCCGATGAGGAACGAGAAGCCATCCGCCGGGACTTAAACGAAATCCTGGACATGGTGGAAAAGTTACAGCGAATCGATACGACTGGTATTGACCCCTTGGTATACTTAAACCTTGATGTCAACCAGTGGCGAGCCGACGAGGTGCGCGATCAATTGCCCCGGGAACGTGCTCTGCGAAATGCGCCCCAAGAGGATGGATCCTATTTTAAAGTACCCAAGGTCATCGACCTTTCTTAATCCAAGCTATGGACCCGATTATTTCCGTACGTGAACTTCGCAAGACTTACATTATGGGTACCACCCAGGTGCATGCCCTGAAAACGATCGACATTGATATCCAAAAGAATGAATTTGTGGCCCTGATGGGACCCTCGGGTTCTGGTAAATCAACTTTGATGAACCTGTTGGGTTGCCTGGATACGCCAACAAGTGGCGATTATTTTCTGAATGGTACCAATGTAAGTACCATGGTCGATAGTGAACTGGCTGAAGTTCGGAATAAAGAGATCGGATTTGTATTTCAGACCTTTAACCTTTTGCCGCGCCTTTCCGCTCTGGAAAACGTAGCTCTGCCACTGGTCTATGCCGGTATGAGTAAATCGGCTCGCCGCGAACGTGCACAAGAAGTACTGACCAACGTAGGCCTCGGTGACCGGGTCGACCATAAACCCAACGAACTGTCGGGTGGTCAGCGGCAACGGGTCGCGGTGGCAAGGGCCCTCGTTAATCGGCCCTCCATCATCCTGGCGGATGAGCCTACAGGTAACCTCGACACCAAGACTTCTATCGAGATCATGGAGATCTTCGAAAAGATTCACGCCCTCGGCAATACCATCATCCTGGTAACCCACGAACCCGATATTGCTGAACACGCCCACCGCATCGTACGCCTTCGCGATGGCCTGGTCGAAAAAGACGAGATCAACCAGAATGTCGTAACCGTAGACAATCCCGAACACCGTTACCGACAGGAGTAGAACGGATGTCGATCTTTCCCTGGTCGCCGAAATCCTTATGGATGAAGGGAGACCGGATCGACCTGGATTGTACAAATAAAAAACCGGACCATAAATCATGGCCCGGTTTTTTCCTTTTACCCAATACCCTGTACCAATTTTACCTATCTTCCCCACAAAAAATATGTCCTTCAAGATCTACACGAAAACAGGTGATAAAGGGGAGACTGGCATTTTCGGTGGCAAGCGGTTACCCAAAGACCACATACGTATCGAATCCTACGGGACTGTTGATGAACTCAATGCCTTCCTGGGATTGGTGCGAGACCACGTAGATGCCGAGCAACTGAGGGACCTCCTGAAAAACATCCAGGATCGATTGTTCACCATTGGCGCGAACCTGGCAAGTGACCCCGAAAAGAAGCTTACCACTCCGGATATTCGAGAATCGGATATTGAATTACTGGAACAAGAGATGGACCGTATGAACGATGAGTTGCCTGATCTCAAGAACTTCATTCTTCCGGGAGGACATCCGGCCGTTTCGCATTGCCACCTGGCTCGTTGCGTTTGCCGGCGGGCCGAGCGTCGTGTAGTCACTCTGGCTCAACACGAAGCAGTATCCGAAGTTATTATTCGCTATCTGAATCGGCTATCGGACTACCTTTTCGTCCTGGCCCGTTTTTTGGCGAAAGCCAAAGGAGCACAGGAAGTGGTTTGGAACTCCCGGACTTAAGTACACTGATCTATATCGAATATCAGCTGTTTTCCCTCCGGTATAACGGTACTGCAACCTGTCCACATTTTCCATTCCTCGGGAATGGTGTATATTCGTTTTTATGAGCACATTCAAATCCGCATTGGATCGGGTACCCGGCTTTTTTCGCTATTTGCTGATACTAGCGGTCATTGCGTTCATTAGTTTCCTGTTTCCTTCTAATGTACGGTTCAAATACGATTTTGACCAGGGCCAGACTTGGCGGTACGAGAGTCTGGATGCTCCTTTCGATTTCGCTATCAAAAAACCACAGGCGCAAGTCGAGGCTGAAATGGCGGAGTTGGAATCCGACTTTCGCCCCTATTACGAACTACGCGAAAATATGCCGGCCCAAAAGCAGGAAGCCTTCAATCAGGCTTTCCAGCAGCAATTGGAACAGGTGAATCGGGACGGCCAGTTTGCGCATGTGTTGTCCAACACCAGGACATACCGCAATTACGGGCAAAACTACCTGCGTGATCTGTACGCCGAGGGGGTGCTGCGTCTGGACCCTAAACACCAGGATGCTGAAAGCGACTTTCAGATCAATGTCGTTACGGGGAATATTATCAAGAGGCGTCCTGTCCGTGCCTTCGAACGCTATCAACAGGTGCTAAGCAGAGTAGGGGATACCCTGCGAACCAGTGACCTCCAGGAACCCGACTTCCTTTATCCCATTTTACAAGGCCTGATCGAACCCAACGTGGTTTATAATGATTCCCTCACCCAACGCTTCAGGGAGGATCTGATGGCTAGTGTAACCACTACCCAGGGCCTCGTGCGCAAGGGAGAACGCATTGTGAATCAGGGAGCACCCATTACCGATGAGGTGTACATGAAATTGCTTTCGCTAAAAGAACAATACGAACAGGATGTTACTGCTAACCAGTCGCGCCTTAGTATTTTGGTTGGTTATTTCCTGCTGACCAGCCTCATTATTGGCGTTTTTATTCTGTACCTGCGGAATTTTGCCCCCGATATTTTTAATCGTTTCGCCAAATTACTGTTTATCTTCCTCTGGCTGGTGGCCTACAGTTACCTGGTGAGCGCCGTAGAGCGGGCCGATGTGCTAAGCGCCTACCTGATACCGTTCTGTATTGTCCCCATCGTGATCAAGACCTTCTACGATGTTCGCCTGGCCCTGTTCACTCATATCGTGGTAGTACTGATTGCCAGTTTTTTGTCGTCGCTGGGTTACGAATTCACCTTCCTCCAGATTCTGGCGGGGATAGTGGTTATCCTGACGGATGTAGATACCCGGGATTGGTCGCGATTTTTCTATTCCATGTTGTGGATTTTTGTCACCTATGCATTGGCCTTTTTCGGCTTGAGCCTGATCCAGGAAGGGACTTGGAATGAGGTGGACTGGCGCATCTATACCTGGATTTTCCTGAATGTATTCCTCACCCTGCTGGCTTATCCCCTGATTCCGCTGCTGGAGCGTTTATTTGGATTTACCTCCAGTATTTCCCTGGTGGAGCTGTCGGATATGAATCGCCCCTTGCTTAGCAAGCTGGCCATTGATGCGCCGGGTACGCTACAACATTCCATACAGGTGGCTAATCTATCGGAATCAGCCGCCCGGAAAATCGGTGCCGACCACCTCTTGGTTAAGGTGGCTGCCCTGTACCACGATATTGGCAAAACTAAAAATCCGGCCTTTTTCATTGAGAATCAAAATACAAAGAATCCACACGAAGAACTAACCCAAAAGGAAAGTGCTGAGAAGATCATTGAGCACGTTACATACGGAGTGGAACTGGCAAAAAAATCACGACTCCCAAAGGTAATCACCGACTTTATCCGCACCCACCACGGTACCACCCGCGTAGAGTATTTCTACCGCAAATACGCGGAAGCTAATCCGGAAAAAGCCAGTGATGACGCTGCCTTTCGGTATCCAGGGCCCCGCCCCCGTACAAAGGAAGAGTCCATCCTGATGATGGCCGACAGCATTGAGGCCGCCTGCAAAAGTCTGAAAGAACCAACCGCTCAGGCTATCGATGATCTCATCGATAAGATCATTAGCCATAAGATTAGCCAGCATCAATTGGATGAATCAACCATGACTTTCGAAGAGTTAGAGAATTGTCGGCAGGTATTCCGCCAAGTCATGAAATCGGTCCACCACGTGCGCATAGAATATCCGGATGAGGAGAAGAAAGCATAATCGTGGCCGTGGCGCGTTTCGTTAATTTTCTACCACGGCTGGAGCTATGTTCTGATGTGTGCAAGAAATCATTGCACAAGGACCTTAGTCCACAAACCCAATGGTCATCTTATAATTTTTTGTTTGCAGGAGCAATCAAATTCTTATAGTCATTTTACTACCTTTGTGGTAAAACAAGCATACATGAAATTTTTCATCGATACAGCCAGTATTGATCAAATTAGCGAAGCCAAGGATTTAGGGATCCTCGATGGTGTGACTACCAACCCATCCCTAATGGCCAAAGAAGGTATTAGTGGCCAGGATAACATCCGCAACCACTACAAAGCCATTTGCGACCTGGTTGATGGTGACGTAAGTGCCGAGGTCATTAGTACCAATTTCAAAGGCATCGTGGAAGAGGGAAAGGCCCTGGCTGATATCGCACCAAATATTGTAGTGAAGGTCCCCATGATCAAAGATGGGATCAAAGCCATCAGTTACTTTACCCACCACGGTATCCGCACGAACTGTACCCTCGTTTTTTCTCCCGGACAGGCCATTCTGGCGGCCAAAGCCGGAGCAACCTACCTGTCCCCATTCATTGGGCGTATTGATGACATTACCTGGGATGGTATGGCACTCATTCACCAGATCGCCGAAATTTACGCCATCCAGCAGTACGATACCGAGATCCTGGCAGCTTCTATCCGGTCCTCTAAACACATTGTGGAAGCTGCTCAGTCGGGGGCCGATGTCGTTACTTGTCCGTTAAATGCTATCTTAGGGTTGCTGAAACACCCACTTACTGATATTGGCCTGGAGAAATTTCTGGCCGATTACCGCAAAGCGAATCCCTAGACTTGATCTCCCCCAAAACATTCCCTTGAACATTATGGTATAGGCATCCGCCCGGATGTCGCTGACATGGGCTGCTCGCTTTCGGGCAGTCTGTATTGAGGTTATCTTACATACCATTAGCAAGGGAATGGAACCTGCGG
Organism: Saprospiraceae bacterium; assembly: GCA_030148525.1. Taxonomy (GTDB): domain Bacteria; phylum Bacteroidota; class Bacteroidia; order Chitinophagales; family Saprospiraceae; genus DT-110. The sequence continues at coordinate 22,395 of JASBTH010000268.1, forward strand.
TTCTGTTCCCTTTTCAATTTCCCGATATCAATTTAAGGAAGATATGAAGGCTCCCAGCAAAAAAGTCATGCTGCGCCAGTACGATATTGAAAGCATTCAAAAGGCCGCCAAAATTATGGTCGATAAAATGCAGGATGCACCTACCATCGAACAATTGGCCACCAGGGTAGGACTCAACCGACAAAAACTGAAGAAAGGTTGAGGCTTAGGTAACTACCTCAATATCAGCCTCAAACCTCAAATCTGAACCTCACTTATTAATTCGCATAGGTATGCAGAGGCTGCGCATGGGTATTTACCCATCACTTCACTGAAGTTACCTTTGCCTCAAGATTTTATCCTTATCGGGATACTGTGGGCGGTTAGCATCCTTCGGGGTGCAGCCGCCTTTCTTAAATCGGAAATCGGAAAGCGGAAATCGGAGGTCTGAAGTAGACTGCCAACTGGGGACTGCCAACTGCCGACTAAGCCTTGCTTCAAAGATCGTCCAGCATCTTATTTTTCCGTTGACTGAAGTTGAAGGCCTCGAAGAGGGTAAGCGAAAGCACCTCCTCCAGGTCACCGTAGGCCTCCTGATAGTCTGTCTGGGAGCGGCGAATGACCTCCAGAGCTTCGTCTACACCGTAGGTATGGGTGATCTCGCACTTGGCTTCCTCTCCCGGTAGTTGTTTATAGGTCAGGAAGTAGTGCTTCAACCGGTCGACCATCACGTCTGGTACATCGGAAATATCCTGCCAGTCAGCGTAGATTTCATCTTTCTCCATTACCGCGAGGATTTTGTCGTCGGCCTCGCCTCCATCGATCATCCGGAAGCCGCCGATGGGCCTGGCCTTAACGATAACATTACCATGGGTGATCTCCCGCTCGGTCAGCACACAAACGTCGAGCGGGTCATCATCGCCCTTTATATCGGTGCGGCCCGTTTTTTCCATACAGTATGCGGCGGTCTGTTCCTTGCAATACGTTTGGGGGATAAAGCCGTACAGGGCGGGAACGATATTTGAAAACTTCTGAGGACGGTCGATCTTCAGATAGCCCGTTAGCTTGTCGATCTCGTATTTAACCAGGTCGGAAGGGATCACTTCGATAAAGGTAGTAACGACCTTGGGGGCATCTTCACCAATGGGGATACCGTGCCAGGGATGCGATTGATAGCGCAACCCCATCATTTTCCAAATTTTGTCAAAAGAAATTTTACTCATGGTATCATGGTTATTGAGGCAACATGGCCCCGCATTAGGCTTTCCAACCCTTGGAAAGCGCACATAAATTACCCAGGCGCCAAGCCAGACGGGCAGCAACATTGCCGTCCCATTCGTGCCCGGTACCGGCCGTTTCGCACAGGTCGAAACCGATGATCTGCCGTTTACTCAGAACCACCTGTTTGATCAGGTACAGAGCTTCGTAATAGGTCAGTCCCCCCGGTACCGGAGTACCGGTATTGGGGCACAGGTCAGGCTTTAGTCCGTCGATGTCGAAACTCAGGTACACTTGTTTGGGCAAATCGGCAATTATTCGCTGACACTGCTTGTGCCAGGTCTGTCCCTGCAGCATTGCTTCCTGCCGATCCTGTTCGTACCATACGCGTACGCGCTGGTTTTGTTCTTGGGCCAGGCTAACTTCTTCCTCACAATAATCGCGGATGCCGACCTGTACTAATCGGGTTACGGCCGGCAATTGCAAGGCATTTTGGAAAATGGAGGCGTGGGAATAGGTAAATCCTTCGTAAGCTCGCCGCAAATCCATATGAGCATCGATCTGTAAAATGCCGAAAGCTTCATGGCGTGCAGCCAGGCTCTGTAAATACCCCAAAGGAGAAGAGTGGTCGCCACCGATCAGTCCCACCCATTTCCCGCGGTCCAGTAGCTCGGCGGTGGCAGCAGCTACTCGCCGGACCTGCCCGGCACAGGCGGTATTGATCTCTTCCAGTATCGCAGCCATGTCTGGATTTTCAGCTATCGTTCCGCCATTTTCCAGAAATTCGATATACGAGCGACTTTTTTGCCGTAAGGCATCATTAGTGGATAGCCAGTCGGCAGGGGAGGGGCGAAAATAATGACCGATTTGCCAGGCCAGGGGCACATCGGGATCGATCAAGTCCAGTTGAGCCGAAGCTTCGAGTATATTTTCCGGCCCCCGGGAGGTCCCTTCCCGATAGGAGACCGTTACGTCCCAGGGCACGCTTAAATACACCAACCGGGCTTCCTCCTCGGTGAATGGAAGGCCGATAAAATGGCCGTTCTTCAGCCCAACCCCATTGGGGTCAAACCCATCGATTTTAGTTTGACGTGCTGCATCCATACATTTCCGCAGATAAATGGCTACTGAGTAAACAAAACTTTTTCTGGAACTTTTTCAAACGAACAGTACATTTGCCCAACACAAAGGTACATACAACAAAACCCAAGAAACGCATGTCGAAAGTACTTATTATCGGAGCAGGTGGTGTAGGCCGCGTAGTAACTTATAAATGCGCCCAGCATCCCGATGTTTTCTCGGACATTATGCTGGCCAGCCGCACCCGATCCAAATGCGACGAGATCGTGGCTGATGTTCGCCGGGATACCGACCACCAATCCTTGTCAACGGCCTCCGTGGATGCGGAGAATGTGCCCGAGCTGGTATCCCTCATTCGCAGCTTCCAGCCCAAAATGGTCATTCATGTGGCGTTGCCCTATCAGGATTTGACGATTATGGACGCCTGCCTCGAAACCGGCGTACACTACCTGGATACCGCCAACTATGAACCAAAAGACGAAGCCAAGTTTGAATACAAATGGCAGTGGGCCTACCAGGATAAATTCAAAGAAGCGGGGCTTACCGCCGTGCTCGGCTGTGGGTTCGATCCCGGCGTAACGGGCGTTTTCACCGCCCGGGCCGCCAAGCATCACTTTGATGAGATTCACTACCTCGATATTGTCGATTGTAATGGTGGTGACCACGGCAAAGCCTTTGCCACGAATTTCAACCCCGAAATCAACCTCCGCGCGATCACCCAGCGCGGTAAATACTGGCAGGATGGAAAATGGGTGGAAACCGAGCCCTTCGAGATCAAACGAGTACTGAATTACCCCGAGATCGGTCCCCGCGATTCGTACCTGCTTTACCACGAAGAGCTGGAATCGCTGACCAAAAATTTCCCCTCCCTTAAGCGTGCCCGCTTCTGGATGACCTTCGGGCAGGAGTACCTCACCCACCTGCGCGTTATTCAGAATATCGGTATGGCCGGTATTGACCCCGTGCGCTTCAAAGGCGTTGATATCGTGCCCCTGGAATTCCTCAAAGCGGTATTGCCTGATCCCGGAGATCTGGGGGAAAACTACACGGGCGAAACATCCATTGGCTGCCGCATCAAAGGAGTGAAGGATGGCAAGCCCAAGACGTACTACATCTGGAATAACTGCAGCCACCAGGCTGCTTACGACGAAACCGGCGCTCAGGGTGTTTCCTACACGACCGGTGTTCCGGCTATGCTGGGAGCAATGATGATGCTCCAAGGTAAGTGGTCAGGTGCCGGCGTATTCAATGTAGAGGAGTTCGATCCCGATCCATTCCTGCATCGCCTGGGCGAATACGGCTTACCCTGGCACGAACGCAGTAATGTGGATTTAGAATTCGACGATTATCAATAATTCTATGACAATACCTTACGAAGAGGTCAACTCTCCGGCATACGTCCTCGATATGTCTCGCCTGCAGCGCAATCTGGAGCTCATGTCGCGGGTACAGCGGGAGACCGGTGTATCCATCATTCTGGCCCTGAAGGGCTTTTCCATGTGGCGGGTATTTCCATTTGTCAAACAGTATTTGGCGGGAGCTACGGCCAGTTCACTGGCCGAGGCTCAGCTTATTGTCGACGAAATGGGGGTACGGGCGCATACCTACTCTCCGGCTTATTTACCCAATGAGTTTGACCGGATCGTGGAACGAAGCAGCCACCTGACCTTTAACTCCTGGACGCAATACCAGCGTTTTCAGTCGCGGGTCGCCGGCGGTG
>JASBTH010000331.1 GCA_030148525.1 Saprospiraceae bacterium
GCCACGCCGGATCCACAAGATCCAAGTAAGGCTACGGTATCCTCCAATACGCAGATCAACGTATCTGTCGAGGTTCAAAATAAAGCCAACGGCTGTGTGAAAACGCTGAATACCAGTGTGCAGGTCGATGATCACGTCCAAACACCAGGTCTGCAAAAAGACGGAGACCTGAGTTGTGAGAACGAGGATGTGTTGATCACCGTTCAGCCGCAGAATTACGCCTACTACGTATGGACTGATTCCGATGATAACACCCTGCAGGAAGGAGCCGATAAGACGACTCTGACTGTCACGGAGGCAGGAATGTACACAGTGGTTGTCACCGATGCGGAAAGCGGTTGCACCGCCGAGCAGACCATCGAAGTGACAGGTGAATGCGATCCAGCGGACAGCTATGAATGTCCTGAATTTGCAGATAGCGGCGACAATAATGAGCGCCACGTCGAATGGATCGACTGCTATACCGTAGTGGTTTGTACTGAAAAGGACCTGTCAAACGTACGCTTAGATTTCGGTAATCCAGGGTTTGATGGTAACGATCCCAACGAAGGGCAGATTATCGAGGGGCAATCTGGACATCGGAACGTCTTCACATCTGACAAACCCATTATTGGTGTTTGGGTGAAAGCAGGCAGCCTCAAGGCCGGTGATGACGATCCAGAATGTAATAGTGAAGGTTGTGGTCCTTATATCGCAGCACCGGAAAACCTAAACTGTGACGACCTGGCGACCCCTTCCAGTACCGGAAGCCGCCAGAAACTCAATCGCAATCAGTCTAACCAGATCAATAATCGCATCAATGTCCAGACACCCAAGGTTGGCATTTGGCCCAACCCGACGGTAGATGGTGTACTCCACCTGGACATGAGCGACTACAAAGGCAGGGATGCTTTGATACAGATCTTTGACATGAACGGTACCATTGTGCACTCGGAAGAGTTCCGCAATATTACCAGCGAAACGTACAATGTAGTAATGAGAAATCTGGATAGCGGTATCTATAAGCTACGCGCTTTTATACCGGGTCATCCGATGACACACACCACATTTGTTGTTCAGAATAAGTAGGAATGTGGTTATCGCCCCGGTCCGTACGGACCGGGGTTTTTTGTCATCCAACCAACAATTTGTTGGAAAAACATCAAACCCCGTTGCATATACCGTGCAACGGGGTTATTTTTATGTCTCCTGTAACTTTCCATTGCCAGAACCTTTCCTAATTGCCCGACCCGTTTTTGTATATTCCCCACCAAGAAGTACAACACACCTATGAGTATTGAGGCCGCTAAGGATGTTCTGAAAAAATTCTTTGGATACGATCGTTTTCGTCCCTTGCAACGCAAGGTTATTGAGCATGTTCTGACCGGTCAGGACTCCCTTGTTCTGATGCCTACCGGTGGCGGTAAGTCCATGTGCTTCCAGGTTCCGGCCATACTTATGCCAGGAACCTGCGTGGTCGTATCCCCCCTCATTTCATTGATGAAAGACCAGGTGGAAGGCCTGCGCACCAATGGCGTTAAAGCTGCCTTCATTAACAGCTCCCTTTCGGCTGCTGAACAGCATCAGGTGGAGAATGATTTTTTCAACGACGAACTCGATCTGCTATACGTCTCTCCCGAGAAGATGACCAGCCAGTCTTTCCAGCCCTTACTGAAACGCGCCAAGGTCAACCTCTTTGCCATCGACGAAGCCCACTGTATTTCCTCCTGGGGTCATGACTTTAGACAGGAATACACCCAAATGCGCTTCCTAAAGCAACAATTCCCCGATACGCCAATCATTGCCTTGACGGCCACAGCTGACAAGATCACTCGCCACGATATACTTCACCAGTTGGATATGGCTTCCGCCAAAACATTCCTGGCATCCTTTGATCGCCCCAATCTCAGCCTGGAAGTACGGCCCGGTCAGAAGCGTTTCGAGCAAATTCTGACCTTCATCAACGAACGATCTAACACCTCGGGCATCATCTACTGCCTTAGCCGACGCAGCACCGAAGATCTGGCCGAAAAACTGCAGAATGCCGGGCATAAAGCGGCTGCCTATCACGCTGGGCTGAGTGCCCGGCAACGGTCGGAGGTACAGGAAAAGTTTATCAACGACCAGACACCCATTGTCTGTGCCACCATCGCCTTCGGAATGGGAATCGATAAATCCAATGTGCGCTGGATCATTCACTACAACCTTCCCAAGAATATGGAGGGGTACTATCAGGAAATCGGTCGGGCAGGCCGGGATGGAGTAGCTGCCGATACCCTACTCTTCTATTCCTTTAAGGATGTCATGATGCTGCGCGACATTCTGGGTAAAGAACCAAGTGCTCAAACGGACCTCCAGCTGGCCAAATTAGAGCGCATGCAACAGTACGCCGAATCCCTGGTGTGTCGGCGGCGTATCCTCCTCTCCTATTTTGGCGAAAGCCTGAAAAAAGATTGCGGCAATTGTGATGTATGCCGCAACCCGCCCACCTATGTGGATGGAACCGTCCTGGCTCAGAAAGCCCTGTCAGCCATATACCGGCTCCGACAATCCGAACCCATGGGTACCGTTATTGATGTGCTGCGCGGGTCCGGCAAAAAAGAAATCCGCGATAAGGGTTACCCGTCGCTAAAAACCTTTGGCGTGGGACGGGACATTAAGAATGCCTCCTGGCAACACTACCTCGCCCAACTCGTGCAATTAGGATTGGTCGAGATCGCCTACAACCAAAAGAACGCCCTCAAACTGACCGAGGCAAGTAAGGGCGTCCTCTTCGAAAAGCAACCCGTAAAACTGGTTCAGTTCAGTACCATCAAAGAACGTCAGGAGGCCGAGAAAAACCAGGTACGCAAACGCACCGCAGACGCCGGTAAACAAGACGAACTCTTCCAGAAGTTACGCGAAGTACGCCGCAATCTCGCCCGTGATTTCGGCGTACCACCCTACCAGGTTTTCAGTGATGCCACCCTCCTCGATATGGTGAAGAAAAAGCCTATGAACGATCGGGAAATGAGCCAGGTCTCCGGTGTGGGTGAACGAAAACTATACCGCTACGGCGATTTCTTTATCGATGCCATCCTGGATCACCTCACCGAAAAGCGCGGGCAAAAAGGAAGCACCTATAAGCTCACCCACGAGATGCTCAAAAAAGGGCTCACGGTCGAAGAAATTGCCTCCAAGCGCTCCCTTAATCCGGCTACTGTCTATTCCCACATTGCCTACCTCTACGAGAAAGGAGAACCAGTAGACCTGAGTAATTACATCTCACAAAAAGAAGTAGACACCATCGTCCAGGCAGTACCCTACGTGGAAAAACCCATCAAACTCAAATCCATCTACGAATACTTCGACCAGGCTTACGAGTACTATAAGATACGCCTCGCGCTGGCTTTTTATAACCGGAATGTGAAAAAGGTGAAACCGGAGAATTGAGACTGAGGGACTGCAGAGAACGAAAAAAGGCTTGGTGCTGAGCTATTGGTTTTCAACACTTTAGACATGTGCATTGCTTTTACCCGCGTCGAGCATCGTGCGTAATGAACCAATTCGTTTACCACTGAAGTGGTTTGAGTATTTTTTGGGTATTCAACAACATACCATACCACAGCACACCACAGCACTGTGGCCTTAATCGGGTATCTTATGAGCCGTAAGCCGTAAGCCGTAAGCCGTAGGCCGTGAACCGTAAGCCGTGAACCAAATAACGGTTGACCCGAAAGATCACGTCATTCCACCACGAAAGGTGACATCGAAAGCCCCCCATTCACCCTCTCTCCAAATCCCCTAATCTCCTTATCCCCTTATCATAATAAAGGCAGACGCGATAAATTGCGTCTCTAAATCGGTTCGGTGCTTTCGAAAGCGCTCCAATTCCCCAACTCACCCTCTTCCCAACTCCCCAATCCGGTTCGGGTAATCCGTGATGATGCCGTCCACGCCCATTTGGATGAGCGCCTTCATCTCCTTCGGATCGTTTACTGTCCAGGGTATTACCTGCAGGCCCTGTTCGTGGCATTTTTGCACCGCATTGGCCGACAGCAGTTTGTAGTACGGGCTGTATACCGTCGGCAGGAAGCCCAGTTCCTCCAGATTGGCCTCAATACCTTTGCCATCGGCAACCAGCCAGGCAGTAGTCAGATCCGGATCCAGTTCGTGTACCGCCCGCAGCGAACGGGCATCAAACGACTGGATGCACACTCGCTCCCGCATATCAGCAGCGTAAACAACATCGAGAACCATTTCCGCAAATTGAGCTGGCTCCGGCGTCAGGACACCGTCGTATTCCGGTTGTGACTTCAATTCGATATTGTAATTGGGCAGAGCCCGGTTATTAGCTGCACACCACGCATCGACTTTGGTAAATACGCTATCCAGTAGTGGCTTGGCAACGGTCATATGCTCCTGCTCCGAAAAATTGGGGTGGGGCTTACTACCACAGTCGAATTGCCGCACCTCTTGATAGGTCATCTCCAGAATACGGAAGGTCTTTTCCTCACTTTCCGGAAGGGGACTGCCATCGGGCTGCTGACAAATAGTAGACGACATCCATGGTTCATGCGAGAGTACCACCTTATTATCTTTCGTGATTACCACATCCAATTCCAGGGTAGTGATCTCCGGAAATTCCAGTGCTTTCAGCATGGCGGGCACAGTATTTTCCGGCATTAACCCACGGGCACCGCGGTGGCCCTGCCAATCGAATGATTCGGGGATGGTCATTACGTTTCTTTCACTGGTGTTGATGGAGGCCTCAGACTCATCGGAAGTTTGTTGGGTGCATCCCAGTAGACCTATTATCATCCCCAGGGTCAACAGACGGTAAGCATACATAAGGTGTTTTTTATCGACGATGAACAGCAATCTTAATTTCTTCCAGGGCGGGACCACGTCGGTTATCCGTTCCGCAAACCGAACCATCTTTGCCCGATACCGTTTCTCTGCGCCCGCGTCGTTCCGCTTCGTACTCCACCGTGTAATTAGCTGCCAGGGGGCCACACAATTCAATTTGCAAACCGATCAATTTCCGACGGCGGTCGTAGGTTCCGGTATAAGCTCCGTTTTCCACCCAGGGTGACGGTCCCAATTTATGAATAAAGGTCCGGTAACGAATACTTAAACCAGGATGAAAAGGCGCTAATTGTAAACGCATCCCCACCAACCGATTGAAAACATATTTATCCCGGGTGAAGGCCCCCTCCCGAACGGGTACCGCACTGGAGTAATTGAAAAAAGCCATGCCCTCCACGTCGAAGGATTCCAGGTTTTCCACCGTTGCTTTCGACCGACGTACCGCCACTCCGGCATGGAGGCGACCAAAACCGTAAAAAACACTGTGGCCACGATCATCGTACCCACCCATTACCGGATCGATCTGCTCACAAGATTGCCGGATAATAGTTTTTACCTCTTCCCAGGTCAGGTCGGGATTAACGCCCAAAATCAAGGCCGCAATTCCCGCTACCCCCGGACAGGAAGAACTGGTTCCACCAAATAGTGCCGTATAATCTCCGTCGAAATCACCAAAGGTTTCTTCGGCATTGATACCTCCGGGATTATAGCCAGCCCTGGCACTGCGATCCGTCGTCCAGATACCCGGCGTCAGCGGCCGGGGGTGGTTGAATTGAGGAGCATAGAAATCACTGCTCGGAAAGCAACACCAGACAGCATCACCGTAATCGCTATACACGCTGCGCCGCCCCTGGTCATTGCAGGCAGCTACCGCAATCACTTTGGGGTAACTGGCATAACCGTCGAAACGAATATCCTCGTTCCCATTACCGGCAGCCCAGGTGATCACACAACCTTTGCCGCCTCGCCCCTGGGTCGTCGCATAATCGATCGCCAGGCGCGTGCTGTCGGGAAGGCGAAAGGGACGCGTGTGTAAGGGGTCGCTGGGATTCGACCAGTCACCATCTACGGGTCCCCAACTACAGGAAATCACATCCGCTCCGCGATCAGCTGCCCAGGCGAAAGCCTTGGCTTCCGCCATACTGCCCAGTCCTCCGGCAACTATGGGCATCAGACGGGCCTCAGGAGCAACGCCCGACGCTTTGTGACTACCCGAAGCGCAAGCCACACCGGCACAAGCGGTACCGTGATTGTTCCGGTCGAAGAGCGGCCGGGCATCATCCCTGTCGCGCACCGTATTTCGCGGAAATACGACCTTCCCATCTTGATTAAATTCTTCGTGACTGGTATCTACCCCATCATCGATCACGGCAATGATCACTCCTTCGCCGCGGTGTACTTCCCATGCCTCATCAATACCCACGTGCTGGTTAATGGGTGTCCCGTTGATGACCGTAGGACGCAAATGCCACTGCATGGGATGCACGATAGCCTTGTGTTTTTTCTCCCGTATGAGCTCGGGATGGCAATGGACCACCTTGTCGTGTGTCAATAGTTTATTAGCAATAGCAAAGATATCGAGCCCCGTTCCTTCTTTTGCTTTCGCAAAAAAGGCATTGGTGGCAAATACCAGCTTTTCCTTTACTGTAAGACCGTGTTCCTCCAGGATACGCCGACAATCGGCCTCTGACTGGTCACTGTCGAATTGAACAAAAAAGTTCTCCGTATACACAAATAGTGTTCCGCTTTGAGGGTCCTTCAATACCCGTCCGGCAAAGCGAACCTGAGATTCTTTTCCTAGTTCTCGCCTCAGGGTATTTCGCATTTTCAGGACACTCTCTCCCTGGTGGGAAACAATCCGGTACACAATGACGTCGGCCTCCGGAAAGGTCGCAATGGGTACCAAATGGGGAATGAGCGATTTGCTGGTATCAGAGAGCGGGAGGTTTGGTAATTCGCCACCAGTGGTGCGAACGACCACCATATCGGATGCTTCGGTCAACTGGTATTCCTGGCCGTCGGCACCACCGTAGGTAAAGGTGTACATGGTTAGTGGGATGGTTTGATAAACGCGAACTATAAGGTAACGCTTTCATCAGGTATCACCATGTGTCGACTGAAAGAAATAATATATCACCCCGCAATCATGTGTCCGCCGTCGGCGGTGAAGACACCTCCCGTGGTGTAGGAAGAGGCTTCACTGGCCAGAAACACAGCCAGCCCCACCATTTCCTCGGGTTGGGCCATCCGCCCCTGGGGCAAGTGATTGTTGACCATCTGCATGACTGATTCATTTTGCCATAAGGCCGAACTGAATTTAGTCTTCACCAGACCGGGGCATAACGCATTAACACGTATCCCTGCCGAAGCCCATTCCTTGGCCTGGTTTTGCGTAAGCATGACCAAAGCAGCCTTGGATACACTGTACAATCCAAGTCCAAACGATGGCTTCAAACCCTCCACTGAACTGATATTGATGATCGAGCCACCACCCCGCTTCTTCATACTTGGATAGACCAGATTTGACAATTCGAAGGGGGCCTGCACATTTACATTCATGATTTTTTGGAAAAGGGTATTATCCGCTTCCTGAATGGGTCCATAGGCCGGATTAGTAGCCGCATTATTCACCAGGATATCGATACCGCCGTACACTTCCATTGTTTTATCCACCAGAGTTTTCAGCTGATCCGAGTGACCAACATGGCAGGCAATGCCGGTTACCTCCAGACCATCCGCTTTCAAAGCGGCAGCAGCCTGATCGACAGATTCCTGCTTGCGGCTGCTGATGACCACCTTTGCACCAAATTCGGCCAGGCCGCGGGCGATAGCTAAGCCAATGCCTTTGCTGGCCCCGGTAATTACGGCCACTTTCCCGGTCAAATCAAAACGTTCTTTAATCGATCCCATAGTTTCCATTGTTTGGATCGCCCAAAGTAGCCAATTTTTGTACGAATTCCCTATTTTCCAGAACCCCGACCTTGATACGAACGGGCCATTCACTCACTAAACGAACCGTAATGAATACTTTTTTAAAGTTGATTGTACTATTACTGGTAGCAACAACCTGGCAAACGCTGGACGCACAAGGCACCCGATTGTTGCGCGAACCAACTATCAGTCAGGACCAAGTTGTTTTTGTCTACGCCAATGACTTATGGATCGCCGACCGCAGCGGTGGCGATGCCCGCCGACTAACATCAGCCATTGGCGGTGAACGCGACCCACACTTTTCACCGGATGGTCAAACCATCGCCTTTACCGGTCAGTACGATGGCAATACCGACGTCTATACCGTACCGGTTGAAGGTGGTCAGCCCGTGCGACTCACCTGGCACCCCGGCACCGACCAGGTCCAGGGATGGACACCCGACGGATCAGCCGTTTTGTTTCGGTCGGGCCGGGAAAGCCACCCTACCCAGACAAACAAACTATATACCATATCCACCGATGGCGGCATGCCGAAAGCACTACCTGTTCCACGGGCAGCCTTTGGTGAATTATCCACCGATGGGAAATACCTTGCCTATACGCCCATCACCTTTTGGGATGCCGAATGGCGCAACTACCGCGGTGGTCAGGCCATGCCCATCTGGGTAGTTGACCTTAGCGATCTCTCCCTGCAACGTGTCCCGCAACCCACCGATGAGCGCCACCTCGATCCCGTATGGCACGATGGGAAAGTATACTTTCGCTCCGAACGGGATTACACCATGAATATCTGGTCCTACGACCCGGCTACCCAGGCAGTCGAACAGGTGACCACCCATACCCAATTCGACGTCAAAAGCCTCGACGCCGGCGAAGATGCTCTGGTCTATGAACAGGGCGGATACTTGCACGTCCACGACCTGTCTTCCGGGGAGACGGAGCAACTAGACATTGCAGTCAAAGGCGACCTTACCTGGTCGCGCCCACGGTGGGAAACCGTGCGTCCGAACCAGTTGTCGAATCCTCAAATTTCACCTACCGGACAGCGGGCTATTTTTGAATACCGGGGCGATATCTTCACCGTACCGAAGGAAAACGGCTCCTGGCGTGCCATCACCAACTCATCGGATGCTGCCGACCGGGCTCCCGTCTGGTCTCCCAACGGCCAGCAAATTGCCTGGTTCAGCGACGCCTCCGGCGAATACCAACTCATGATCGCCGATCAAAAAGGCCTCGAAGAACCCCGCGCCATAGATCTGCCCGATCCCACCTTTTACTACGGTCCGGTCTGGTCACCCGATGGTGACCATATCGCCTTTACGGATACCGATTACAACCTCTGGTACGTGAACGTGGAATCCGGAGAAGCTACCATTGCCGATACCGACCGGTACGCTCACCCCAATCGGGAGATGAAGCCCGTCTGGTCTCCCGACGGCAAGTGGATAGCTTACGCTCGCCAGCAGGACAATCACTTTAAAACCATTATGGCCTACAGCCTGGAAGACAAGGAGGCCTATCAGCTCACCAACGACCTGGCCGACGCACTCACCCCTGCCTGGGACGCCAGTGGAAAATACCTGTACTTTCTGGCCAGCACCAACTACGGCCTGAATACCGGATGGCTGGATATGAGTTCTTACGATCCCGATATTACCCGGGCCTTATACCTGATCGTACTGCAAGAAGGTGAAGCCTCTCCCCTACTGCCCCGCGTCGATGATGAGCCCGACCCGGAAGCAGAAAAAGATAAAGAAAACACGGATTCCGTAGTGGTCGACATCGATATGGATGGTATTCAACAGCGCATTCTGGCGATCGATGGTGTGCCCACCCGCGCTTTCCAGGCACTGGCCGAAGGACCAGCCGGAAGTGTATTTATCATGGAAAGCGTACCCAACCAACCAGGCTTCACCATGCATAAGTACAACCTGAACGACCGTAAGCTCAGCGAATTCATGAAACCGGTCAATGCCGCTGTCCCCACCGAAGACAAGAAGCAGCTGCTCTACCGCAGCGGTAGTACCTGGGGCATAGTCTCTACCGGTGGCGAAAGCCAAAAGGTGGGTAGTGGCAAACTGACCATTGATATTCGCAAAAAGGTCGTTCCGGAAGAAGAGTATGCTCAGATATTCCGGGAAGGATGGCGTTTCCAACGCGATTATCTCTACGTGGACAATGTGCACGGTGCTCCCTGGGAAACTATTTACGAGTGGTACCGACCCTGGATCGACCACGTGCGACACCGTTCCGAACTTACCTATGTGCTGGACATTGTCAGCGGCGAAGTCTCCATTGGGCACTCTTACACAGGTGGCGGTGACTTGCCCGATGTCGATTATGTTCCCATCGGTTTATTGGGAGCCGACCTGGAAGAAGCCAATGGCCGCTACCGTATCACCAAGATCTATAATGGCGAAAGCTGGAATCCAAACCTGCAAGCGCCACTCGCCGTACCGGGACTGGATGTCAACGAAGGAGATTATATCCTCGCCGTTAATGGACGCTCACTGCAAGCTCCCACTAACCCATACAGCGCCTTTGAAGGTACTGCCGGTCGACTCACCGAACTACTGGTGAACGACAGCCCTAGCGAAGAGGGTGCACGTCTCGTCACGGTGACCCCGGTACGCAGCGAAAACGGCCTGCGCTCCTTCGATTGGGTAGAAGGCAATCGACGCAAGGTAGACGAGATGAGTGACGGAAAGCTGGCTTACGTGTATGTTCCCAATACCGGTAATGGTGGATTCACCTACTTCAACCGCTATTACTTCTCCCAACAGGATAAGCAAGGAGTGATCATTGACGAACGCAATAACGGTGGTGGATCTGCGGCCGACTACATGATCGATATCATGAACCGCAAGCTGTTTGGTTACTTCAACAGCAAAGCCAATGATCGCCGTCCCTGGACTACTCCCATGGCCGGCATCTTCGGTCCCAAGGTGATGATCATCAACGAGCGGGCTGGTTCTGGTGGTGATCTGCTGCCCTACATGTTCCGGGAAGCGGAACTCGGGCCACTGGTCGGTACCCGCACCTGGGGTGGTCTGGTAGGCACCTGGGATACGCCCCCGTTCATTGATGGTGGCTACATGATTGCACCGCGCGGTGGCTTTTTTGACGCCGATGGTGAATGGGCGGTGGAAGGAGAAGGAGTTGCCCCGGATATTGAAGTTATCCAGGATCCCGCCAAAGTAGCTGCCGGCCAAGACCCTCAGCTCGAACGAGCCGTGCAGGAAGCACTGCGGCTACTGCCAACCCAAGCCCTCGACCGCAAGCCGGAACCACCCGCACCCGTACGCTGGCGAAGGGCAGGGAATAATTGAGGTTGAGATTCCCGCCTTCACTGGGCATACGCCCCTATGGGTTTCGGCGGGCAGGGAAGGTTGAGGCTCCCGCCTTCACTGCGTTTCGGCG
>JASBTH010000294.1 GCA_030148525.1 Saprospiraceae bacterium
GTTCCTGCATTTTGATCACCGGGTACGTCACGACCATTCCCAGTACAAAACAGATGACCAGGGGTAACCAGTTTTCGCGCTCGTAGAGATCCTCCCGGTAGATGAACCAGATAATGAGCAGTCCCGGCAGGACGGCCAGAATGAATTGTAGTGCCACCATCATGTTTCCAGGGGCGTAAAGGTGTGGCAATAATCGAGGTATTCGCGTACGATGCGCACACACTTAGCGGGTGCCTCGAAGGCCCCCATATGGGCAATGCCGGGCAGTAAATGAATAGAAGCTGTCTGAGGCAGGTGAGTTTGTGCCAACCACGCTTCTCTTGGTTGCAGGTTATCTTCCAGCCCCAGCAAAAAAAGCACGGGCAGATTCGTTTGCCGTAATAATTCCCGATGGTCTTTACGACCGGCCATAGCGTGCTGAGCCGTCATCACACCCTCGGGATCGTACTGCCGGGCCCAGTTTTTTAACTGTTCCAATATATAGGGCCGTTCCGCAACGTAAGATTCGGTAAACAGCCGTGGAAAGAAATCTCGCAAGTACAGGTCTAACCCGTGTTTGCTGATAAAAGTGGCGCTCTTGGCGCGCAGCTTTTTCGTCTCCGGATTATCGGGGTACGCATGCGAATGGAATAAACCCAGGCCCGATAGGGCCACCTCTTGGCGATGAACTACTTCCAGGGCGGCGTAGCCTCCCATGGAATGACCGATGATCACCGGGCGTTCCAGATCCTGACTCCGGATCAGATGCTCCAACACTTCCGCGTAATCGGTCATGGTCGCCCCGGGCTGCGTATCGGATCGCCCGAATCCCGGCAGATCGGGGGCTACTACCCGGTAGCCGGCATCCGCCAAAAAACGAAGGAAGGAATCGTACATTCGGCTATCCTCACAAAAACCGTGGACCAATACGACTGCTGGTCCTTCTCCTTGTTCTCTCCAATAGAGTGATCGTCCCTGGACTGATAACTCGGGCATTTGACGCGATTTAGGGATACAAAATACACCTTACCAACGGTTAGGCCAAATGCTTCTCTGCGAGGTTCATGGCCCAATCGTCGTAGATGGGTGCCATCTGGTGCCAATCGTATCGCTTCACCCATTTGCGGATCAAAGGAATATCCCCGCGATAAGCTTTTGGATCCCGGACCATACGCCTTAGTAATTGATAACCTTCCTCAGGAGTATTGTATAAAAAGGTGTCGTGCAAGTGGGGAGGCAGATGCTCCGGGTAGGCCAGCCGCTTCGGTAAAACGGGTAAACACCCCGCGTTCAGAGCCTCTACTACACTTCCACCAAAAAAGTCCTGAATACTGGTGACCGGTAGTATATCGGCACGGTTAAGCCAATCGAGATAGGTAATTCGGTCGTCCGTAAATCCGGAAAAAAGGATTTGATCAGCCAGCTTTGTCTTTGCTTCCTTAAAGATGGCGGGCTGGCGACCAAAGGCTTCCCCCAGCAAAACCAACCGAAAATTGAGGCCCTCCTGCTTCAGTTTATACATCCATTTAAAAAAGACATCGGGTTGCTTATCGTATTCCCAGCGGTGGTTCCAAACGATTAGTGGTGGTCCCTGAGTTGTTTCATTACGTGGATCAGTACTGAAACTCAGGTCGAGACCCAGGGAAAGAACCTCACTTTTTTCGAGCAGACCAGGCACCAGATCCACTTCCCGGTGATCGGGAAATTGCCGCAAAAAAGAAGGCATAGCTTCCAGGAAACTGTGCCGGTGATATTCGGAATTAAAGGCCAGTGCATCGGCTGCCAGTGCACTGGTGAAGTTGATAAAAGCGTACTGATTGGCCCGTTCGGTCCGGGTATCGGGGTCGGTTTCAGACCAGGGATACACCAGTTGGTTTTCGTGAAAATACACGGCTACCGGTGGCCGGTTGCAAGGACCAATCAGTCCTAAAAAGGTCGCCAGATCCAGCATATCAGAGGCTATCAGCAGGTCGGGTTGCTTCGGTAGCGTCCGGTATTGCCGGGCCAGACTCACAGCTCCACCGTACATTCGCCATTTCCAGTGCCGGCCTGGAAGGGTGAGCCACTGCATATCGTGGCGACTACGTTGTGCCCATTGTTCCATCCATTTTTTATGGCTTCCGCCAAAAAAAGGCTCCAACACGCAAATCTTCATCTTTTTGCTATCTTTAGAAAAATGCCGTAAACAAACAATCAATGTCCGGCTTCTCGGAAACTAGAAATCGCATGTATACGGCGGAAGAACTGGAACGCGAACTCCACCTTAAACAACTCCAGATCAACCGCCTGCTCAATATTACCCAGGCCATTAACAATAATGTCTCTGCAACCGGTCTGTACGAGATGTACCGGTCTTTTCTAAGTTGGGAGATCGGTATACAAAAAATGGCCCTGTTTGTCCGTAGTGAGGAGGAATCCTGGGAATGCGCTACCTCCATCAATATAAACAGGAATATTTTGGAGATGGATGTTTCCGAACTGCTTCCCCAATATACCAAATTGAGTAATCTGGACGAACCGGGCCACCCACTACTTCAGCATTTCGATCTGGTGATTCCCGTACGGCACAAAGATGTGCCAATTTCCTACGTTTTTATTGGTGGCTTTAGCGAGGACGAGGACATGTATAATAAAGTCCAGTTCATCACTACGATTACCAATGTAGTCGCCGTAGCTATTGAGAATAAGCGTTTGTTCAAGCGTCAGCTGGAGCAGGAACGTTTAAAACAGGAAATGGAACTGGCGGCAGAGGTTCAGCAAATGCTGATTCCCAAAAAACTGCCCAACACCCGCGAATACCAATTCGATTGTATCTACAAACCGCACATGAGTGTAGGGGGTGATTATTTTGACTTCATTGAACGCACCGACAAGAACAAGATCGTCTTTTGTATAGGGGATTTCACCGGTAAGGGACTGGCAGCTGCTATGCTTATGGCTAATTTTCAGGCCAACTTTCACACGCTGATCAACCGGGAAGCCCAACTGGAAGAGTTTGTACACGATCTCAACCGCAGTGTGAATATGATCACCGGTGGCGATCGCTTCATTACTTTCTTCGTAGGGGAGTACGATATTCCTGCACGCCGACTGAAATATATCAACGCGGGCCACAATCCACCTATATTAGTTACCCGTAACCGTACTACCGAATTGCGAGACGGAACTATCATGCTGGGGAGCTACGAGGAATTACCAAAACTCAAGATCGGAATCGAAGAGATCGAGGAGGAAGCCATCGTACTTTCTTATACAGATGGCCTCACCGATGTACGCGACGAATCGGGAACCATGCTGAACGAGGAATCACTGCACCGCTTCGTGGAAGATAACTGGCGACTGCCCGCTGCTGATTTCAATAAACAACTCCTGCACTTTATCGATGATTTTCGGGGTAAAGCCAACCTTCCCGATGATTTTACCGTACTGACTTGTAAACTGTATTGTCCAAAGTGCTAAAAGCCACCCGCAAATTGCTATCGATGGGTTTACAGTTCGAGTGATCTTTTGCGATGGTTTCTGAAAACTACATTCGTCTGATTGTCGGGTCGTTCTATCCAACGAATTCGATCTTTAGATATCTATTCGTCATTTTATCGACGATAATCGGTATTTCGACCTGCTAAAGCGGTTTCGGATTGCTGTGGTTTTACTAAATTGACGAACAAGCCTTTGACAAGCACTACTACGACTGAACGCATAGGAATGAGAGACAAGAACGTTGCCGGAATTCTCGGACTGTTTTTTGGCTGGATAGGTGTGCACCGCTTCTACCTGGGTCAGGTAGGATTGGGTATTCTTTACGCCATTCTGGCTGTTTCCGGTATTTCCTTTATCCTGGGATTGATCGATGCCATCGTTTTCTTTTCCATGGATAAAGATGCATTTGATATAAAATACAACTCGAAACACTTCGAAGCGGTGCCGCGCGAACGCCGCAGTAACCGCAACACCCAGGGGCCACCCCGGCGTCAACAACGCCGCTCAGGACGCGATCATCGCGGAGAATACCGGGAGCGCTCCCGGCGTCCGGCCAAGCCAGTACAACCCCCAAAACCTCCACCCACCAGACCTCGCTCGAATCCCTACAAGAAAAGCGGCATCGAAAAATATAAGGAGTACGATTACGACGGAGCTATCCAGGATTTTCAAAAAGCGCTGGAGATCAGCCCCCGCGATGTAGCGGTACACTTCAACCTGGCCTGTGCCTACTCGCTGAATGAAAAAGCCGAAAAAGCCTTTCAGCATCTTGATCAGGCAGTGCGCTTAGGCTTTGATGATTTTAAGCGTATTAAAGAGCACGACGCTCTTGCATATTTGCGTATTCAGGACGATTTTGAAGCATTCGAACAAAATAAATTTCGACTGCCGGCTGAAAAAGTGGAACAACAACTCGATCTGCCTGCAATAGACGAAGTGCCTGATCCAACCGAAAAAAAACAAACCGACGAAGATATCAGCCCCGGCTCCAGCGAATTGTTGGAGCAATTGAACAAACTCAGTGAATTGCGTAAAAAAGGACTGCTGACCGAAGAGGAATTTGTCGTACAAAAAAGGAAGCTGTTGGATTAGTGGAGTGCTCGGTGCGTGATAACGCTCCGGCAAAAACATCCGCTTAGGTCTACATTTGTACATCGGACGACCTACTTTAACAAAGTGGTAATCAACACTTTTTGGATCATGCTGTTCCCTGAATAACTGCTGACAACTATTATATTACGAACGATCAGCTACAGATACGCAGGAATAACGAAGCACGCATGATTGCCGAATCACTAATCTCCACCGACATTATCCCGCTGCAGACATCAGACCGGGGTGAAACTGCTCTCGAAATGATGAGCGAGTTCTACATTCGTCATTTGCCCATTGTCAACAACCAACAGCTACTGGGGTTAATCTCTGAAGACGATGTGCTCAATTACGATGTACACGAAGCTATTGGTTCCTACAGCTTGTCCCTTATTCGGCCTTACGCCATGATCAGCGATCATATTTACGAATTGATGCGGCTGATGGCAGAGTTGCGACTGACCGTTATCCCGGTTGTCGATCACGATCAAAACTATCAGGGCGTAGTCAGCATGGAAGATCTGTTGCAGTACTTCGCCCAAACCGCCAGTTTTACCGAACCGGGCAGCATTCTGATCCTGGAAGTACCACGCCGCGATTACAGTCTGGCGGAAATTGCCCGCCTCGTCGAATCCGAACAAGCTACCATCCTCAATGTATTTATTACCGGACACCCCGAATCGGCTCGCATCACGGTTACCCTGAAGATCAACCTCTTGGAAATCGGCAGAATCGTGGCCACTTTCGAGCGCTTCGAATACGTAGTTAATGCCTCCTTTACGGAATCGGAATACGTCGATTCCCTGAAAGAGCGATTCGACTCGCTGATGTCCTATCTAAATGTGTAGGCCAATACGCATCTCCCGACATTTTTGCACGTATTTAACAACAGCTATGCTGATTATCAGTATCTAATGCGTTATACTGTGTAATTAATTTGGGACGTTAACCCACCTGGATCGACAGATTCCGTTCTGTCGAGCGAAAGGATTCACACGAATAGGATTGGCCTAATGCGCTTTATTGTCGCTATCATCTGCTTTCTGGGTGTACAATGCGCGGTATGTCAAACGGATACCGTTTTCATTGACAGCATTTTGGTGCAGGGTAATAAACACACCCTCACCCGGGTTATCCTGCGCGAAATGCCCCTAAAAAAAGGCGACCTGGTAGCAGTGGCCGATCTGACGGGAGAACTGAAGCGCAGCCGCGATTTCCTGATGAACACCCGTCTGTTCTCCGATGTACAGATCCAATTCACCGAATGGGAAGGTGCGACCAACCGCGTGCAACTTCGGGTAACGGTCAATGAATCCTGGTATATTTATCCATTGCCTTATTTCGATTTGGCCGACCGCAGTTTTAATGTATGGCTTAACGAATACGATGCTTCCCTGCAGCGGGTCAATTTTGGCGTTGATTTCACCCACCTCAACCTCACCGGGCGCCGCGATATGCTTAGTGCAAAATTCACGTACGGTTTTACCCGGTTGTATCGGCTTTCCTACAACCTGCCATACCTCAACCGACGGGAAACACTGGGGCTTCGTTCTCGGGTCAGTTTCGCCCGCAATCGGGAGTTCAATTACCTTACTGCAGACAATAAACAGGTGTTTTTTCGGGACGATGAACGCTTTACCTACGCTCGATTCAGGGCCTCTGCCCAGCTGACTTACCGGGCGGGTATCTTGCGCCAACACAGTTGGGAACTGGGCTTTCACCAGAACCGAATTATCCCGGAAGTTGCCAATGAGCTCAACCCCGATTTCTTTCTGGAACAACGGACTTTCCAACGGTATTTCCGGCTGAATTATCAGTTTTCCTACGACGACCGCGATGTACGCGGATATCCACTGGAAGGCGAATACGTCTGGCTGGAACTGGAAAAAGATGGACTGGGATTTTTCAGTGACCGAAACGGCCTGACGTTGAGTGCCGATTACTTTACCTATATTCCCCTGGGGAAAAGACTATACGCTAATTTGGCGGTTCAGGTTAAGTATTCCATCCTGCGACAACAACAACCCTACAACGACAACCGGGCCATTGGCTTTGGCGATTACGACTTGCGTGGCTTCGAATATTATATCGTAGATGGCCCCGATATGTTGATTGGTCGCTCCGGATTGAGGTACCGGGTGCTATCGAGCGAGATCAACTTTGGAAAACTCATGCCGCTGGAAGCTTTCAAGAGAATGCCTTTTAGGCTATATTTAACCGCTGACGCCAATGTGGGCTACGTCAACAATCCATTTTCATCCGGTAATAATGCGTACGATAATCGCTGGTTATTGGGCGGTGGACCTGGTCTCGATCTGGTGTTCTTTTACGATATGGCCTTTCGCATTCAGTACAGCATCAATCAGTACGGCGAAACAGGGGTCTTTTTTCAATTTAATACCAATATTTAATGCAGGTCGTCGTCTTCAGCAAGTTGGCGAAAGAAAAAGATTTGCCGCATGTTCAGCGCTTGTTCGACGCTTTGCACGAAGAGGGGATAACCACCTATGTATACGGGCCTTACCTCGACCAAATCCGCGAGCGCATCACCTTTCAGGAACCCGTAGGCGTCTTTGAAAGCTATATCGATTTTTCCATTAAAAAATTCGACTTTTTTATCGCCCTGGGTGGTGACGGAACTATCCTGAATGCCGTTACCCACGTACGCGATGCCAAGGTACCGATAGTGGGTATCAATCTTGGACGTCTCGGCTTTCTGGCCAGTATCGAAAAGAGACGGATTCCGGAGGCTATTTCCTGCCTGAAAAAAGGACGGTACACTGTTACTGAGCGCAGTTTATTGTACCTGGAATCAAACCTGCCCTTGTTTGGAGATATTCGCTTCGCCCTCAACGATTGCACTATCCTGAAGCGCGATACCTCTTCCATGATCACCATTCACACCTATATCAACGGTGCTTACCTCAATTCCTACTGGGCCGACGGCATTATCGTGGCCACACCTACCGGCTCCACGGGCTACAGCCTCAGTTGTGGCGGACCCATCATCTTTCCCGATTCGGGCAACTTCGTGATCACACCCGTTGCTCCCCATAACCTTAATGTACGACCGGTCGTTATTTCGGACGATGCCATCATCTCCTTCGACATCGAGGGACGGGCCGAAAACTTCTTATGTACCCTGGATTCCCGCTTCGAAACGATAACCTCCGCACACCATCTGGCTGTGCGCCGCAACGATTTTGCGGTGCGGATTATCCAACTGCCCGATTATGGCTTCCTCGAGACCATCCGCGATAAGCTGACCTGGGGTATCGATACCCGAAATCATTAAAAACCTATTTTGCGTAAGCAAAATCCCAAATTGTGCGTTGTGTAAGTCCTGGACATCACAAAATCATGGCAACCTATCGCTCCACATACTACTCCCCGCTGTACCGGGAATTTAAATCGATCGATCCGCGATCGTACCGGGATCTGGTACGCTTCTACGAAAAAAACGAAACGGAAATTCGCGACCTCAATAGTGAGGAGGAATCCATTGATATGCTTGTTTCCTACGTCAATGCCCTGTTCGAAATAGGTGCCTATCGCAAGCATTTATTGTTGGTAGACCACGTGGTGGAAGCAGCAGTGGCTCACAATATCTACGAATTTGAAGGAAAAGATCTGTTCAGGCAGTCCCTCTTTAAGAAGGCCGCTTCCCTGTTTAATACCCATCAATTCAAAAAGGCGCAGATCATCTTGCGACAGTTGGTGCGCATGGATCCCTACGAGCCCTACGCTATTCGTTTCCTGAAAAAATGCATTCGCCGTTGCCGGCCCCGTTTGGTCAATACCTTTCGCGCTACCAGCGTATTTATGTTGTTGCTCACGGCACTCGTCATTGCGGTCGAAGTCCTGTTCGTGCGGCCCTTCTACGATATGCATACGCCGGTAGTGGAGATGTCGCGAAATTCCCTGTTCGTTCTGGCATGCCTGATCCTGATCGGTGGGTTCCTGTACAACCGCTGGCTGGCAGAGCGCGAAGTGGAAGAGTTGGTGTATCAAATGCGGGAACGTAAAAAACGGAAATCAGCCGGGGAATCACCCATTGTGTTGTAGGCTTACGCCAAAAAGATTTCTGCAGGTTTATTATCTTCCCTGAAAAATCAGGATTAGTATGCCCAGGAAAAAAGATGTAAACCGCCGCGATTTTCTCCAAAAATCTGCCATGGCCGGTGCGGCCTTAGCCATCCCTTCCTCACAAGGATACGCTAAAACAAAAGCAAAAAAGACGCTCTCCTCACCTAAAGATGTCATCCGTATGGGCTTCATCGGTACCGGACTACGAGGCCAGGGACACGTGAGCCTGGCCCTCAACCGGTCCGACGTCGAAGTGGTTGCCATCTGTGATATCGATCCCCGCATGATCGAGCGTACCCAGAACATTCTGACCAGGAAAAAAGCCAAGATCAAACCCACCATTTACGATCAGGGGCCTCACGATTACCTGCGCATGCTCGAGGAAGAGGAGCTGGATGCCGTCATTATTGCCACTCCCTGGCGCTGGCACACCGAGATGGCAGTAGCAGCCATGAAAGCAGGAGTATACACCGGAGTTGAAGTGTGCGGAGCCTTCAGTCTTGATGAATGCTGGGAATTGGTGCGCACCCACGAAGAGACCGGGACGCATTTATTCTTCCTGGAGAATGTGTGCTACCGCCGCGACGTGATGGCCGTCCTGAATATGGTACGCCAGGGCTTATTTGGCGAAATGGTACATCTGGAATGCGGCTACCAGCACGACTTGCGGGGTGTCAAATTCAACGACGGAGAAACGGCCTACAATAGCGGTGTCAAGTTTGGCGACGAAGCATTCAGTGAAGCCCGCTGGCGCACCTGGCACTCGGTGCACCGCAATGGCGATCTGTATCCCACCCACGGGATCGGTCCGGTGGCCCACTACACCAACCTCAACCGCGGGAACCGCCTCACGCACCTCACGAGTATGTCGTCCAAATCCCGTGGTCTGCACGACTATATCGTTAACCACGAAAAAGGCGGACCCAATCACCCCAATGCCGATGTCGAGTTTTCACTGGGCGATAAGGTGACTACCATGCTGCGCACCGCCAAGGGCGAAACCATCGTGATGCATCACGATACAAACTTGCCGCGCCCCTATTCGCTGGGCTTCCGCGTGCAGGGTACCAAAGGCTTGTGGATGGATGTGAATTCCTCCCTCCATATCGAAGGCACCAGCCCCTCCCACCAGTGGGAAGCAGCGGCCTCGTACCTGGAAAAGTACGATCACCCGCTCTGGAAGCGCTACGAATCCGAAGCCAGCGGTGCCGGTCACGGCGGTATGGATTACTTCCTGCTCCACGCCTTCGTGGAAAGTGTAAAGGCCGCCCAGCCCGCCCCCATCGATGTATACGATGCCGCCACCTGGATGGCTATCACACCCATGAGCGAAGAGTCTATCCGTCTGGGCAGTCAGCCGGTGGTTTTTCCGGATTTCACCCGCGGCCGCTGGATGCACCGCCAGCCCGTGTTTGCCCTGGATGATGCGTTTTAGGATGGAATTAAAGTGTTCAGTGCTTAATGATCAGTGCTCAATGCTCGATGCTCGACGCGGTCAGGAGCAAAGCTGCGGAATCTCGAATTCTCTTTAGTCGCTCGAGTCACTGCAGTCCCTCCCGTCTCCCACGCACCACGCTCGACGCGGTCAAGCGCAATGCCATAAAAATTAAGAACACAAACCATCTAAAGTCCCCGCTCTGGCATCTTCTAAAGACCATATTCATTACCTTCACGCCATTCCTAAGTACACTGTAATCTAAGTTATTTGAGAGTATGGGTAGGGCATTTTGGCAAAAGACAAGGCACAGCCATAAATCAAAGTTACTTAGGTTATAGTGTACTAAGAACCACCAAACTGTACCACATATGAAACCAACCCTCTTGATCCTGGCGGCGGGTATGGGCAGTCGCTACGGCGGCCTCAAACAAGTCGATGCCCTGGGCCCCGATGGCGAAGCACTGATCGAATACTCCATCTACGATGCCATTCGGGCCGGCTTCGGTAAGGTGGTTTTTGTGATCCGCGAGAGTATCGAAGATGCTTTCAAAGAGAAGATCGGTGATCAATTTTCCGATCAAATCGAGGTCCGTTATGCCTTTCAGGAGATCAACACGCCCATCGAAGGAGTAGACGATATTCCCGAGCGGGAAAAACCCTGGGGAACCGGCCACGCCGTACTGGTGGCCCGTGATCAGATTCAGGAGCCCTTCGCGGTGATCAATGCCGATGACTACTACGGTATCGACAGCTTTCAGGTAGTAGCCGATTTCCTCCGCGACGATTGTTCGCCCACCAATTACGCCATGGTCGCCTACCGTATGGGGAATACGCTATCCGATGCCGGACACGTGAACCGGGGCGTCTGCGAAACGGATGCCGATGGCAACCTGACTACGGTAGTAGAACGCCACAAGATCCAGCGAACGCCCGACGGAATCACCTTCGAAGATCCGGACGAAACCGGTACACTGGAAGAAGACACCCTGGTATCCATGAACTTTTGGGGCTTTCACCCGAATGTATTTGAATACTTACGAGAGGATTTTATTCAGTTTGTAAAAGATAACCGCGACCAGCCGCGGGCCGAGTTCTACATTCCGCTGATCGTGAATCGCCTCATTCAGGAGGACTTGGTAAAACTATCGGTGCTCTCCACCGATGCCCGCTGGTACGGGGTCACCTACCAGGAAGACAAACCCATGGTCCAACGGGCTTTCCGGCAGTTGCAGGAGGCCGGCAAATATCCGCGACCGCTGTGGGGATAGATCTGAACGACCTTCAACCGGTATTTTCGGCTTTCCGGCCGGGCCGGGATATCCGTAAGATACGGACCCTTACCTCCGGGCATATTCACGGAAGCTGGAAGCTGCTGGATTCCGGGGGTGATGCGTACGTGTTGCAGCGGATCAACCAGCAGGTTTTTTCGCGTTTGGACGCACTGGCCTTTAATACCAATGCCTTGCACCGGGCACTGCCACGGGAGGCGTCGGGCCTGCGCTACCCGCGTTTATATACCGATCCGCTCCAGGAATTGCTGCACCGCTCGCAGGACGGTTCGATCTGGCGCCTGCAGGAATTCCTGTTGGATACCTATACCATCGACCGTTGTGCCAACGAGCATATGGCTTTTGATGCCGGGCGGGCCGCCGGACAGTTTTTGCGTACCCTCAACCGGGCGATTCCCGAACCCCTTTGGGAAACTATTCCCGGCTTCCACGATATCGACCAGCGGTGGCAACAGCTTACCGATACGGTAGCGAAGCAGCCGGATCGCCTGTTGGAAACATCGGACATCTGGTCACAACTGCAGGAACACTGGGAGGAGCTGCGTCCCCTTTTGCCGAAAGGCTTACCCGTTCGCAATGTCCATAACGATCCCAAACTGGGCAATATGCTCTTTGAGGAAGGCACCGATCACCTTATTGCCGTGATCGATTGGGATACCATCATGCCCGGTACGCTGCTGACGGATTACGGAGATCTGGTACGATCCGTGTGCGCCACGGCCCCGGAAGACGAAGCCGATACCGGTCAGGTGGCCATCAACGAGGAGTACCTGAGTGAGGTGCGAAGTGGATTTATCAGCGGTCTGGGAACCCTGCTGTCGCAAAACGAAGCCGACGAACTCGATAAAGGACCCATCTGGATCATTCTGGAACAAGCCATCCGCTTTTTCAACGACTACCTGGCCGGCGACGTGTATTATCCGGTTGCCTACGAGGCACAAAACCTGGACCGGGCCAGGAATCAATTGGTGTTGTTGGAGTCGT
>JASBTH010000295.1 GCA_030148525.1 Saprospiraceae bacterium
CATCCGCAAAGCCAGTATTTTTAATCGTGTAGGTACGACTCACTGATCCCCCGTCTGTATTTACATCCCCAAAGTCAGTACCCTTGGCAACGGAGGGCGAATCATCTCCATCGGGAATAGCGGTTCCATCAGCGTCCTCCACGTGGATTTCCGGCACAGCATCTTCATCGATGATGTCGAAAGAAATTTGCTGAACCCCGTCTTCCGTAGCATTAGTAGGAGAACCCATATCGACGATAATCGTTTCGGTGCCTTCTTCTATCCCATCAAAAATGGAGGTAATGCGAATGGAGTCTTTGGTGGAACCGGCAGGGATTGTAATGGTACTTGCGGTAATCGAATAATCCGTACCTCCTCCGGTGGCACTCCCCGAAAAACTTAAAGGAACCTCCACGGCTACACCTGCAACCGTACTAAGTTCAGCCGTCACGTATACCTGACCCCCGCTTTCATCGGTAATCTCTGTCTGGGATTGGGTGAGGGTTACCGTGGGTGGGGCATCATCATCGGTAATCGTGTAGGTTGCTTGTTGGGTGCCATCTTCCACACCATTTGTTACCTTTTCGATATCAATTGTTACGGTTTCATTGCCTTCAAAGATTTCATCATCCAGATTTATCAAAAATGTGGATGATGAAGTAGAGCTACCATCAGAGGTAATAGGTATGCTATGATCGAAGGGAACAAAATCTTCGTTAAGGGTTGCTGTTCCCGAAAAAGAAAGATCAACTTCCACTGTAAGAGCGTAAACATTGGATAAGGTAGCAGTCAATTCCACATAGGTAGCCTGAGATTCTGCAAGGTTCGCAGGGTTAACCGATAGAGTTACGGTGGGAATAGGCAACACATTGAGGGTAGCGGTGTACGTGTCACTATCGCTGTTCCCGTCATTTACGGTAAAGGAAAAACCTGTGTTTTCGGCGCCAAATTGCACATACTGCAAATTTCGAGCATCCAAATCAACTTTCGAGACCTGATCATTAATGCTTACCTCTTCGCCGGCATCATAGGTTTCGTTATTATTGGCATCTACGTACAGTACGCCGGCAACCGGCAGTGCGGTGACGGTCAGGTAGGTAAATGGATCGCCCTCATCGTCCATGTAATTGAAATCGGCCGTTTGAAAGAGATAGCCGAGATCCTCAAAGGGACCGTTGGCTGCCGTGAAGCTCATGGCGGTAGGCGCCATATTGAAGTCAACCATGGGGGCTACAGTCTCCAGTCGACTATCGGGCGAGGGTGCCGGATCATAGCCCATGTGGTTGGTGTGAAAGAGCAGGTTCCATCCAAAAAGGGTGAACAACATTGTTGGCCCCAGGAAACTCCATAATCGTGACGATTTGAGTATCGTGTCCAAGGTCTTTCTGGTCGTAGTCCAGTTACAGGGTTTACTCTTCATGTTCGTGCGTTCGGGCATACGGTGCTGCGTATGCAATGTGTTATGTGAATAGCCTGGCCATCAGGAGATGGCTTATCTCAAAGTACTTTCGATAGCTGGTACCGGGACGTGCGAATCAGTATTGCCGGAATCGGCAATGGTCAGAATTTGAAGAATGAGAGAGAAGAATTTGGTAAGAAGGCCAGTGAAACGCTGTTAACACGACAAATATATCAGAAAAAACCAAAATAGTTGTTAAAAATACCTATTCATTGTGGTACTAATCTTCTTTTTCGGGCTTTCGCCAAAAGGAGGGGTGGGTAGTCTTCGGTTCTCAGTTGGCAGTCTCCGGTAGGCAGTGCTCAGTGCTGAATGCTCAATGCTCAATGCTCGACGCTCCACGCAGATAAGAGCAGAGATGCAGCAACCAGGCACAACGAGGTAACCCGGCTCAGGCAAGTCCCTCAAGTCGCTACAGTCCCTTCTTTCCCTTCAGTCTCCAGTGGGCAATTGGCTGTTTAAGCCCATCCGCTTTAGCGGTGGGAGTGAAGTCAGCAACCGTCCCCTCCGCGCCCGCCGGAGTCCGTACGGACGAAGGAGGGCCACGCCCGTCGCTCGACGCTCCATGCACAACGCAGATAAGAACAAAGATGCAGCAACCAGGCACAACGGGGCAACCCGGCTCAGGCAAGTCCCTTAAGTCGCTGCAGTCCCTTCGTCCCCTTCAGTCTCCGCGCACTACTGCGTCAGCGGCGGATGCTGCTCGTCCCAGTCGGTAGCGTCCTGAAAGGCTTTGGCGACCCGCAGGGCCTTGCCTTCTTCAAATAATCCGGCCGTGAACGTAATACTGGTCGGCAACCCATTTTGGCGAAAGCCATTGGGGACTACTACTGCCGGGTGTCCGGTGTGGTTAGTAATCCCCAGGCTGGTGCTCGACCAGCTCGGATGCACGTACACATCGACTTGCTCAAACACCTCCTCCATGTCCAGGCATAACTGCGTGCGCAGGCGATTGGCCTGTATGTATTCCACCGCCGGGATCAAGCGCCCTGCCCGGAAGGTGTTGGGCCACGCCCGGCGTTGCTGCCGTACTAACTCATCGTCCCGGTTGCTGCGGGTCAATTCATCAAATGCAGCAGCGGCCTCGGCCGAGAGGATGATACCCAATTCCGGTGCCTCCGGTAATTTGACCGGCACCAACTCGTAGCCCAGGTCGCGCAGCACCTGCAAGCTGATACTATCCTGCGCTTTAAAGCCGTAATCATTCTCAAAGGCACTTTTCAGGTAGCCTACTTTGATGGCAGTCGGATCGGCTGTCCCGTCGTAGTTGAAAGGTGCGTCGTACATATGGAAATCCTGACCGTCGGGACCGTGAATAGCTTCAAAAATAATGGCACAATCCTCGGCTGAACGAGCAATGGGACCAATCTTATCCATGGTCCAGCTCAGGGCCATAGCTCCGTGGCGTGATACCCGCCCGAAGGTGGGCCGCAGGCCGGTCACACCACAAACCGTGGATGGCGACACAATGGATCCCAGGGTCTCCGTACCAATCGCAAAGGGTACCAGGCCAGCCGAAACGGCCGAGGCAGACCCCGCACTACTGCCACTAGAGCCAGTCGCTGCATTCCACGGGTTGCGCGTACGACCACCAAACCACACATCGCCCCAGGCCAGGGCACCCAGAGTGAGCTTGGCGACCAATACAGCTCCGGCTCCGTCGAGTCGCTCGATGACCGTTGCGTCCATATCGATGGTTTGTTCTTTATACGGAG
>JASBTH010000296.1 GCA_030148525.1 Saprospiraceae bacterium
GACCGCCCCTATCCCGATGATTTTCGTGTCGAATCCAAGACAGTTGGGGAGGAATTATTCCGGCTACTCGCCCATTTACATTATCATTTAGGGCAGATCAATTACCACCGCCGTCTACTGGCGACCCATCCTAAGAACTAACACAATATGATAAGATACTTTTCTTTCTTTTTCGTCCTATTGGGCTTGCAGCCCGCTTTGGGCCAAGGCCAGGAAAAGCCGGAGCGCCCCGAATACCTGGAAGTAACGGCAACAGCTGGTCTGAGCAGCTTTAGAGACGTGGGGGTAAGCCCAATCTTGTACAATGGTTTTCTATTCATGGGAGGCATTCGCTACACCTACGAAGGCACCCGCTGGCAGCACAGTGCCGAATTTGATGGTGGCGTCGGGTTTTACGAGGTAACGCGCTTTGCCGTCTACGAATCAAACACCATAAATTTCGCCTATGGAGGCTACTCTCGTCGTAAATTCTGGGAAGCCGACAACCTGAATCTGCGCTATCACGGAGGGGTGCGCATTCATGGATTCACCAATGTGCGATCCAATCCTTCCCTTTTAAATGCATCCAGCGGAGTGGAAAGCATCAACACCCTCTTTCTCCACAATAGCCTCGCCTGGGATTTGCGCTTTCGCAAAACAGATCTGTCAAAAGCTGGAGCCAGGCCATCACGGCATGAGCTGGCTTTCGAGTTGAATCTGCCCATCATCACGGCCTCCTGGTTACCCGATTATCCGTACATCACCGATTTTACCGATGGAGAGCCCAATTCCACCAAGTCCCATGAATTTTACTGGGGAGGTTTGCGCCTGCAAAGCCGATTGACCTACCGCTACTTCTTACCCAATGGAAACGCCTTGCGTTTTACTTATTGGTGGGACTACGCCCGCACACCCGATGGCTTTAATCAGTTAGACTTTATTAACCATGCCCTGCAGTTTGGCCTGGTGATGCGCTTAAATTAGACACCCGTTATGATGCATATTCGATCCTACCTGTTATTACTTGTTTTAGCTCCCTGCCTGATGACCTGCGAGGAGGTTTTCCTGGAAGAAGAGTTGGCCAATGACGCACGCACGAACTTCGAATACCTCTGGCAGCAGTGTGATGAGAAGTACGCCTTCTTCGAATACAAAAATGTAGATTGGGACTCCGTATATGCGGAGTATTCACCACGCGTAGCCAACGGCATGAGTGCCGACTCCCTGTTTCGGGTGCTGTGGGATATGATGAACGAGCTGCGTGACGGCCACGTCAATCTGATCGCCCCCTTCAACGTCTCGCGCTTCCCGGTCGATCTGCTCGGCCCCGAGAATATTGACTTTCGGGTTATCAGGGAAAACTACCTGAGCGATCGCTATTACACGACTACACCCATTATCCACGACATCCTGGCCGACGGGCAGGTGGGATACCTGCGTATCGCCTCTTTTGGCACCACAGTTGGCGAAGGCGACATACAGTTCCCACTGGCTCTTTACCGCAACACACGCGGCCTGATCCTGGACATTCGCGGCAATGGCGGCGGCAGTCTGAG
Source organism: Saprospiraceae bacterium (assembly GCA_030148525.1). GTDB lineage: Bacteria > Bacteroidota > Bacteroidia > Chitinophagales > Saprospiraceae > DT-110. The sequence goes on from JASBTH010000296.1 coordinate 1,536, forward strand.
TAGTGTGTTTACGATTATGAATCGCCTGGCCCGGGAACGTACCAAAGTGTACGACTCCTTCATTAAATCGGGACCGGGTCGAGAGGATTTTGAAGGGCCCCAGGAAGCCTTCGTCGATCCACCCGAACGTGGTCAAACCTACATCAAGCCCGTTATGGTACTCATCGACCGCGGCACGTACAGTGCGGCATCCTTTATGGCTTTAATCGCGCGCGAGCTACCCCAAATGACGCTGATCGGTGATACCACCGGTGGCGGCCTCGGCATTCCCAACGGCGGCCAGCTACCCAATGGGTGGACCTACCGGCTGTCCATCTCCCGTACCATTTCCACTGATGGTCAGAATTTTGAAAATGGTGTCCCGCCCGACATCCGTGTCATCCTCGATCGCGACCTGACCGAGCAAGGAATAGATAATGTGATTGAGCGGGCGATCGCTGAAATACTATAACAGGTTTGAGGTTTGAGGTTTGGGGTTTGAGGTAACCTCTGACCTAACCTCAAACCTCAAACCTCAAACCTGTTACCTGTTTATTTGCTTTCGCCAAAAAACAGTTCTAGGTTGGAAGCACCGCTCTACCGCCGTTATTTTTTTGGCACCGCTCCGTTCCTGGCAGGCACATTTGGAATACCAAACAAAAAATAGCGGCAGTACACACCTACCGGCAAATTATCAGAGCACTTGTCATTCGTGAAAGTGTGCATAGAGCAGTATCTTCATAAAAACCCAAAACACAGGATCATGCGCCTTTCCCTACTGATTATCGTCTTGCTGTTTACGTCCGGAGCCTGCGCCCAAAACTCGCATCAACTGTATTGTGGACGACTGATCGACGGCACGGGTCAGTCCGTGCTGAACGACGTACTGGTCACCATTACCGACGGAGAAATAACGGCTGTTGAGGCCGGAGTAAACAAACCGGATGGTGACTTTATCGATCTGCGCGATCAGACGGTCATGCCCGGCATGATTGATGCCCACGTTCACCCACTTATTTACGGCGACGATTACCAGGTGAATCACCTGAAGAACAGCTCCGCCAAAAAAGCGCTCATCGGGCTGAAGGTAGTGCAGGAATTCTTGCACCATGGCTGGACCACCCTCCGCATTGCCGGTGATGCCGACATGTATTACGCTCACCTGGACGTGCGTGATGCCATTGAGGAAGGCCTGTTCGAGGGACCACGTATCGTAGGGGCCGGACATTATATGTCGGTAACAGGTGGTGGTGGTGATATCAACTTTTTCGGCCCCGAACATCCGGTGCATCCCGATGGCCTGATCGTGGACGGGCCGGATGAAGTGCGAAAGGCCGTGCGGGAAGAGATCAAATACGGAAGTGACTGGATTAAGCTCCTCGTAACTGGTGCCTTCATGACCGCCGGTGATAACCCGCAAAATGTACACTTTAGTCCGGAGGAATTGCGCGCCGCGGTGGAAGAAGCCAAACGGAGGGGCGTTCCGGTAATGGCCCACGCCCACTCTACCGAAGGTATAAAGCAAGCCGTAATGGCCGGGGTGCGCTCCATTGAGCACGGAACGTTTATCGATCAGGAAGCCATACGTATGATGATCGATAGTGGTACCTACCTCATACCCACCGTTTATGTGGGCGAATATTTTCTGGAGGAACACGAAAACAGTGAGGCTTTGGCGAAAGCCGTAGCCTTGCATAAAAAATACAATTCCCAATCGGATAATAATATTCGCCGTGCCATCGCCGCCGGGGTGAAGGTCGGTATTGGCTCCGACTACGTCGGCATGCCTATCGAAAAGTGCGTTCGGGAATTTGGCCAAATGGTCCGCCTCGGCATGTCGCCTATGGAAGCCATTCAGGCCGGCACCCGCGTTAACGCCGAGCTCCTGCAATTAGATGATCAGATCGGCACCATCGAAGTCGGGAAACGCGCCGATATCATCGCCGTGAACGGCCAGCCGGATCAGGACATCTCCCATCTGGAACGGGTCGCCTTTGTCATGAAGGATGGGAAGGTGGTGCGGCGGGAGTAATGGAAAGCGCAAGGTAGTTGGCCTAAATTTCCGACCTCCGATTTCCGACCTCCGATTTCTTTATCTCCCTTTCGTACCTTCTCACCTCTCATTAATCAAGTATATATCATGCGAAACCTCCTCCTCCCCTGTCTGCTGTTCGCCTCACTTAGTGCATTTACTCAATCACTGAAAGTCACCAACCTGACCTGCGAACACCGGGTGAACCCATCCGGCATTGATGAATCAGCACCGCGACTAAGCTGGCAGCTTCAGTCCGACGGGTACAACATCCGACAAACGGCTTATCAGATCCGGGTGGCCGAGTCGGTGGAGGATCTGGAACGGAAGCGGCGAAGGGTGTGGGAATCAGAAGAGACAGCCTCCGATCAATCCGTTCTGGTGCCCTACGACGGCCCCGAACTCAAACCCGGGAAGGAGTATGTGTGGCAGGTCAGGGTGTGGGATAATCTGGAGAATGTCTCGGATTGGAGCGAACCGGCTTCCTGGAGACAGGGTATTAGCATCAAAGATTGGCAGGCCGACTGGATTACCGTTCCCTGGAAAGAAAATAAAGGCGTCTCCCAGCCTGCCCCGCTGTTTCGTACCGAGTTTTTTGTGGACGGGCGAATCGAGCGGGCAACGGCCTACATTACCTCCCGGGGGTTGTACGAAGCTCACCTTAACGGCAAGCGAGTGGGCGACCAGGTGTTCACCCCCGGCTGGACCAGCTATAATAAGCGTTTACAGTACCAGACCTACGACGTTACAGATTTGATTCAGGAAGGCCCTAAT
>JASBTH010000297.1 GCA_030148525.1 Saprospiraceae bacterium
GGCCTTACCTTGTTCATTGGCGAGTCGGCTCTTCAGGTTGACGACGGCCGCGTTGGAAACGGCACCCGTAAGTGGGAAGGTTTCTATATCAGGTACGGCTACCCGCGGAGAGGACAATCCGTTTCTGGAAATAAACAGGGAAAGAATCCGTGGTTTGGAGGCATCATAATTTTGACCTACCGTCAGGGAAACCACCCATTGCTCTCCGTTCGGTTTCTTCGTTTTGAACATGATGTTGTGATCCGTATACACCGAGGAAGACCTTTCCCATCCCCGAAGCAGGGGCCATTGTTCCATTTGGGCCTTCAGCGAAGTATAGGTATCGACCAGCGAGCCTTGAGGCTTTAGTTCCAGATAGGCTTTGTACGAGGAGCCAGAGTAAGAGCTGTGCAGGGCGTCGATATCCAGGCAATGACCACCACAATTCCGGCCGTATTGAGCGAGTACATTATGGAATCCGTTGGGGGCATCATCCAGCCAGGCTTTGACAACCGTTTCAAATGATTGGGCTTGGAGAAAAGTAGTGAGCAATAGCCCGAAGAGGCTTAAACCAATTTTTTTCATGGGTTTTATTTTTCTGGAGATAGTCCTGTTAATAAACGACTACTACCAAAAATAAAACGCACAAGCTATATCACCATATGAAACGTAAATATTTTGGTGGGTACACTGCCTATTTTTGTTGTGCTTATACGTAAAAATAGTTTTTGTTGCTGCGTTTGCCTTTATTCGAGCTTTATTGTTCTATCACACTTTGAAAACACCGCGAAGACGGCATTGCGCTTTACAAACCGGGAAGTCCTCAGTGTAGGAAAAGTACAATCCTCTCACCCTGCCATCACCGCATACTCAATAACTGCTTATCCGCTTTCGCAAAAATAGACTCCAACTCCTCCTGGATTTGAGCAGCTTCATCCGCTTGATCCAGTTGTTCCAGTGCAGTCATTTTCCCCATGAGCGACTTGGAACGGCGGGGCATGCGGTGCAGGGCTTTGTCGAATTGCGCAATAGCTTTCTCGTACTGCCCCCGCTCCAGCAGCCATTCTCCGTACTGTTCGAAGGAGGGCTTGGTGATGGTGGGTGGGCCGGCGGGGAAATCCGTTTGATTTTCGAGGGCTACGGCTTCTTTCATGTACGTTTCAAAGTGGGCTTCATCGCCTTCGAGAAGGGCGACCATTCCCTGCATCTGGGCAACGATCACTTTTGCGCTGGTGATGGCATTCTCAGTGGGCGCGTAGCGGGTAGTGCCTTCGGCACACATGGCCAGGCCGTCACCTGTCACTAATTCGGAGGCCAGGAAAATTTGGTTAGACAACCATTTGATCTCTTCGCGCATAGTGCCGACATCTTCGTTCCGGAAAGCCACCTGCGCTCTCAGGAAACTGCGAACGGATTGGGGTACCAAACCGATATCGTATACTTTCACATCCCTATCCAGTACCGTTTCCGGTGAGATGTCCCCGCTTTCGACCAGTTGCCGGCTTTGCATACCGAGTAAGTAGCCGCGGGCTCCCTTGGTAGGATCTTTGGGAACGTAGTCCAGCATATCCCGGAGCAGAGCTTCAGCTTCCCGGTAACGCCCTTGTTGCAGGAGGCCGTAGTGTAACCAGGCGTAGGAGTGGTAACCCCGGGCGCCATCGGTCAGGTCCATGCGGTTCATACGATCCACACTGGCATCGTAGGAAACCTCATTCGAGGCCACCACGCCTTCCCATTCACCGAGGGCCAGGTAGATGTGTGAGGGCATGTGCAGGGCATGGGCCGCGTCAGCTGCCACTTTTGCGTAAGCATCCGCTGCCGTATGTGCATCCTGAGCGGAGGTAGGGCCATCCAGGGCATGAATTTTATAGTGCAGCGCCCCGGGGTGCTGAGGATTCGCGTCCAGAATTTTATCCGTAATGGAGGCCGCCAAGCGCAAATCATCACTGCCATCCCCGTAGGTTTCGGTCGCCCAGATCAGGGACAGGGCATAAAAGGCCGCGATTTCCTGATGTTCCGGATATTTGGCGTGCTGCGCTGCCAGGTGTTGGGCGATAGCCTGATTTCGTTCTTCGAACTGACCTTCCCCGTACATGATCTCGACCATTTCCCACATGGCCTTTTCAATGGGGTCGGAAATAGAGGCCAGTCGTTCTTCTTTGGTCTCCCCCAATCTGGATAATATGTCTTTTCCCTTCTCCGTATTCTGTAGCCGCCAGAGGGCTTTATACTGGCACATCGCCTCTCCCCAATGCGTCATTACCTCCGTGTCGTCCAGGGCCGTAGCCGCTTCGAAGGCCGTCAGTGCATCCTCGTATTCGAAATTGTGGAGCAGTAACAGCCCCTCCTCAAATTTTTCCTTAGTGGCTTCATTCAGGGTAAAACCGTGTTGTAACTCACCCAGCACCGATGCTCCCGATATATCAGAAGCGGCCGTTTGTTCTTCAGAGGAGCAGTTGATGATGATCAGGCTTAGTATGAGCAGGATAAAGGGAGAGATTCTCATTTTCATCGAATTTAAGTCAATTGTTCCTTTTAATGTAGGGAATTATACCGACAACGAAGTGGTTTTGCTCCGCAGTACTTCGTGCTGGGACTCCAAACCACTTCGAGTCGAGTATGTACTCGCGTGAAAAGGATTGGCAAAGCCCAAACCTTTTCGGAAGCAGTATATTTGACGTAGAGAATTGACTATGGGGGAATTATTTACAGCCCATAGAAAAACTACGGCCGAATAAGTCTTGGATCCCGTTGGTATTCGATCTTAAATTCCTTGGGCGGCTCCAGTCCTTTGAGGTGTTTTACAAAATAATCCCACCGCTTGCGGGTCATATACAAGCGGTCGGCTCCGTAGCCGTGACGCGCATTGGGGAAGATGAGCAGGTCAAAATCTTTGTTAGCCTTGATAAGGGCATCTACCACCAGGTTGGTGTTATAGGGCGGCACATTATCATCCATTCCGCCGTGGACTAATAATAATTTTCCCTCTAGATTTTCGGCGTACAGTTGGTTGGCCTGTTGTTTGTAATTATTAACGCCATCCACTTCTTCCATCAGGCCGATGTAGCGCTCGCCCCAGTCGTCTTCGTAGTTCCGGTTATCGTGATTACCAGATTCAGAAATACCGACCTTATAAAACTCCGGATACTTGAACATGGCCGAAGCCGTAGCAAAACCGCCACCGGAGTGGCCCCAGACCCCAACCTTATCGAGATCTATGAAGTCGTATTCTTCGGCCAGTTGACGGATGCCCGCTATCTGATCGGGCAGGGTATTGGTCGACATGTTGCCGTAGCACTCATCGTGAAAGGCCTTGGAACGACCCGGGTTACAGGTTCCTTCGATCAGCACCACTATGAAGCCCAAATCAGCCAGCGCCTGATGGTCGCCGCGGCCCGCGCTAAACGACCAGGAACCCACGCTACCGCCCTGGGGTCCCGGATAGATGTAGTTGACCACCGGGTACTTTTTAGTCGGGTCCAGATCGTCGGGGGTGAACATCAGGCCGTACAGATCGTATTTACCATCGGCTGACTTGACGGTGATCGGACGGGGCGGTT
>JASBTH010000309.1 GCA_030148525.1 Saprospiraceae bacterium
GACCGCATGCTCGATATGGGATTTGCACCAGCTATTCAGACCATTGTTAACAAGCTTCCGCAAAAAAGGCAAACACTGCTGTTCTCAGCAACCATGCCCAACGATATTCGCCGGTTCAGTAAGCAAATGCTAAACGATCCGGCCGAGATCAACATCGCCATTTCAAAACCGGCGGAAAACATCATGCAGGGAGCCTACGAAGTAGAAGATGCCGGCAAAATTCCGCTGACGGCTGAACTACTCGCGGGTAAGAAAAACCTCAAGCGGGTCATTATCTTCGCCAGTACTAAAAAGAAAGTGAGAGACCTTACTACCGGTCTGCAAAGAGCCGGGTTGGATGCGACCGACATTTCATCCGACCTGGAACAATCCGACCGGGAGAAGCGACTGCAGTCCTTCAAGAACGGAACCATTCCCATTGTGGTAGCCACCGACGTCCTCAGCCGGGGAATCGACGTGAGCGGCATCGACCTGGTCATCAATTACGATGTGCCCGGCGATGGAGAGGATTATGTCCACCGCATTGGCCGCACCGCCCGGGCCGAAGCTTCCGGCGTAGCCCTGACCTACGTAAATGGGGAAGACATGCGCAAATTCAAGCGCATTGAAGAAATGATCGAAACCAAGATCCGTCGCATCCCACTCCCACCCGACCTGCAAGGGTACAAAGCCAAACCCTATCGTGGAGGTGGCGGACGAGGTCGTGGTGGCCGTTCCGGTGGTGGCGGCGGACGAGGCCGCTCCGGTGGCAATAAACGCCGTAGCGGCGGTAAACGGAGGTGATCTGAGACTGAAGAGATCAAAGGGACCGAAAAGAACGGAGAGACTTGGTGCGCGACCCTCTGGATCGTGCGGATTTTATCTTAATATAAACTGGGTGCCGCGAAAACTAACAGCACAATAAGAACCTGCAGGAAATTGACCCCATTCACCAACTCTCCAGTTCTCGCCCTCTCCGCCCGCCGAAGCTTTCCTGGCCGTCGAAACTGTGTGTAGGCGGCAGCGAAGAAGAACCAACTCGCCAACTCTCCCTTTCTGTCTACCAAAGCCCGTCAGGGCGCAGGAGGACGATTTCGTTTCCATCGCTTATGAGTCCATAACCAAGCCCCGGGATGTTGACGAATTTCTTCCTCTAGTTTGCGGGTATGCGATTCGGTTAATTCTCCCTCGGGCGGAGCGGAGGTATTATTTTCTAATAACTCCAGCGTCATTGCGTATTGCCCACGACCGGGACTGTGAACCTTCAGGAAGAATAAAGGCATATTAAAGCGCTGGCAGATACGCTCGGCCCCCATAAAAACAGCTGTATCCTGATTCAGGAAGGTGGTCCAATGAACCTTTTTGGCAAAAGTAGGCGATTGATCACTCAGCAAAAAATAGGCAATAGTTTCGTGTCGATGTTGAATGACCCAACGGGCCGATTCGTGTTGATTGATTAGTTTCATCCCGAATCGCGAGCGGGTACTTTGTATCAGGTCATTAAAAAAAGCATTCCGTAAAGGCTTATAGACCGCCGCCATCTGATGAGGTATTTGCACACTCAGGCCCTGAGCTGCCCACTCCCAGTTATTGAAATGACCGGCTACCACCATGACCGAGCGGCCTTGCCGGTAAAAGGGCTCCAGAATCTCCGGATTAGTCAGGGGGATACGCTTCAGGTATTCGGAACGAAGCATGGTGAGTCCCCGCAAGCTTTCGATCAGCGTATCGAAAAAATGCCGGTAAAAGCGGTGCGTAATTGCCTTGATCTCCGATGGTGTTTTTTCCGGAAAAGAACGTTCCATATTTTGCCGGACCACCTTTTTGCGGTAGCCGAAAAGGCGATACCCCACCAAGAACAATACCCCCGACAGACCATAAAGGATCCGGAGCGGTAGTTTTGAAAGAGGCCAGATAAAGAGGTAATACAAGACGCGGCTCATGTCGCGAAGATAGTATTCCCCATTGGAAAAAAGCTGTCCAGCCCCTTTCCATTTTCCATGGAAAAAGAACCGTTTAAAACCCAATTACAAGAAATAATCGGGCATCAGATCTACCGAATCATCCACCCGGTATTTTGCAAAATCGGTAACACCTGCTTCGCGGAGCACATCCTCGTCGATAAAAAACTGCCCGGTCGAAGCCGTACTGGGTCTTCGCAGGATTTCGAAGGCGGCATCCCCCATAATGTCCGGAGTGCGGCTGCGGCGCATAAGTTCCTCTCCGCCGAGCAGGTTATTCACGGCAGCCGTAGCAATAGTGGTTTTGGGCCACAGGGCATTAACCGCAACGCCCTGATCCCTGAATTCCCCCGCCATGCCCAATACACACATACTCATACCGTATTTGGCCATGGTATAGGCCACGTGGGGCGCAAACCATTTTTCCTCCATATTCAAGGGAGGCGACAAATTCAGGATATGTGGATTCTCCGCTTTCAGCAAATGGGGCAAACATTTTTGCGAAAGCATAAAGGTACCCCGGGTATTGATGGTATGCATCAGATCGTACCGCTTCATGGCGGTTTGCAGGGTACCCGTTAGTTGAATAGCACTGGCATTATTGATCAACACATCAATACCTCCAAAATACTCCACCGTCTGGTTGACAGCATGTTCAACCTGGTCTTCAAAGCGAACGTCCATAACGATGGGAAGCGCCTGCCCCCCAGCTTCTTCCATGTCTTTCGCAGCCGTGTAGATGGTCCCCGGCAGCTTGGGATGCGGCTCGGCCGTTTTTCCCGTAACGACCACATTAGCACCTTCCCGGGCCAATCGCAGACCTATGGCGTGTCCGATACCACGGCTTGCACCAGAAATAAAAATGGTCTTTTCCTTATATTCCATAAAAAATTGGTATTTTTTAAGTGTTTAAATATAAGCCAATAGCCAAATTACGGAACAACCTGGTTTGGGGATAGTTACATCCTTTAAGAGCGTCCTTAAGATACACTCGACATAATCCGGACTTATCCCAAAATCGGGGATCACTATCGCCAGCACGTGCAGATGGAGGTCCAGGTTATTGAAAACATGATCAGCTATGGGATCGAGGAACAAGTGTTTATTCCCGAGCAATTTGAGCAACAATACCACCGCGTGGCAAACACCATCTGGCAAACCGTTCATTTCTGGTTTGCCCGGAATGCCATCCTGGGATACGAGGAGGACCAAATGACGGTGGCCCAATACGTGGCCTCCATGCTGTTCCCCTATTGCACCAGGGAAGGTCGCTACGGTGACAATAATATCTATAAGGTGCTCGGAGTAAAGGAACCAGTGCAGACTGATTAACCCTTCTTCCTTACCTTGCGGTAAAAAGCCATGAACGGAACCAAACGCAAAGACATTCACACCGGCCAACTGGTCCGCATAGTCCAGAAGCACCACCAGAGCTCCGGGGAACTCACCGAAGGTTTTGTGCAGCGCATTCTCACTAAATCACCAACTCATCCGCACGGCATCAAGGTCAGGCTGGATACTGGTGAAGTAGGACGAGTAAAGGAAATCATCGACGAGGACGAATGATCGAGCAATCATACCAAACACACATCGCAGCCGTAGGCAGCTGGCATTACCTGCCTGTTCCCGAACCGCATGCTCTGACCTTTCGCGAAGCCGGTCATAAGCGGGTACTCTGCTCCCTGAACGGAGAGGAACCTTTCCACTGCGCCCTCGCCCGACAAAAAGATCGCGGCTATTACATTATGTTGTCCAAACGAAGATTGAAAGAGCACAACCTGGAGAGGGGCGACGAAGTCGACGTCCAGCTCACCGAAGATCGCTCGGAGTATCAGGCGCCCATGCCCGAAGCACTCGACGAAGTTTTAAAGTCGGATTTTGAGGGGTACGAAGTTTTCCAAAGCCTGACCCCGGGCAAACAGCGCAGTATCATACACATGATCCGGAGGATTAAGTCTATGGATCTGCAGATCGAGCGGGCGCTTACGATCATAGAAAACCTGAAACTGGGCATTCGGAACAACAAAGATCTTACTAAATAAAAGAGCCCGCTGCCATTTTGTGATCTGGCGATTAATGGTTTTGCCAAACATAAGTGATTTTCAGATCACAAAATGGCAGCAGTTAAAAAAGGTATGGTAAACCGACTAACCGGAACTTTCCACACACTCAGAGGTTGAACAATATATGAAAGACGAAAAAGAGCTCAAGGTTAAGGAGTACAGCAACGGCGAGGTGACCATCGTTTGGAAACCCGAATTATGCTACCACTCCAAAAATTGCGTAAACAATCTGCCTGAGGTGTTTGATATCCAAAAACGCCCCTGGATCGACCCCGAGGGTACAGATAGAGATGATATTACAAAAACCGTTCGCAAATGTCCCTCGGGAGCGCTGACGTATTACCTAAACGAAACCGGAAAACCAATGGCTCAGGATGATCCTGCTCGGAAAAAGACTATGCACGTAATGGTCAGCCCCAACGGGCCCCTCATTGTTGACGGGGATGTGCAATTAGACCTGCCCAACGGAGAACAGGTGGTCCGGTCAAAAAAGACGGCTTTGTGTCGCTGTGGAGCCTCGGCTGACAAACCTTTTTGCGACGGTTCTCACGTAAAAGCTGAATTTAAGGGCTAGCCCATTACCTAATAACCAATCCAGCCATGACTATAGATCCTTCCTTGCTCAAGGTGCAACACAACGAGGACAGAAAACGATTCGAAGTCAAGGTCGAAGAGCACCTGGCCGTATGTGAGTATATTCTCAGCAAAACTCGTATCATATTTACCCATACCGAGGTCCCAAAGGCACTGAAAGGTAATGGTGTCGGTGCTATGCTGGCCAAGGCCGGCCTGGAGTATGCCCGGAAACACGATCTGCGCATTATGCCGCTGTGCCCCTTTGTGGCCGCCTATATGCAAGATAACCCGGAATACAATGACCTGTTGATGCCCGGATTCAAATTAAAAACCAAAGGATGACCAAAGATTTTGACACTCTCGTCGAAGCCCTCCAGGATTTGCGGGAGCGCGGCTTCAAACTCGACTTCGAAATTCAATCGAACCAGCTGAACTGTTCCGATGGTTCCTGCCATATGCCCGAAGAATTCAAGGTCGTAGAGCAATATCGCTTTGAAGGCATGAGCAGTACCGACGACAACTCCATCCTTCTGGCCATCGAAACTTCCGATGGCCGCAAAGGGGTTATCGTCGATGCCTATGGCACCTATTCCGACAGCCTGACCCCGGATATGCTGGAAAGGCTGCGGTTTGTCAGGTAATTGGATGCCGATCCTCTAGTGCCACGGGGCAAAAAGCAATAATTTTGGGTGCAAGAACAGTCGGTCCAGAGGACCGACTTCCTTTGGATGTCGATCCTCTGGATCGACCAAGATCAGGCCTAGCATAACGAAGCTTGCCCCTTGTAAGAACCCGATCCTCGGAGATTAGGCGATCATTGCATGACCATTGGCCTGCCTCTACCACCTCCTACATGCCGTTTTGGTGATCAGGAAGGCTTATGCACTCAGGGCCTTTGGCAGGTACAGACCATGGTTTTGAACTGTAAAATACGGAGTCTCTCCGGTCGCTAAAGGTCCCTTCAGTCCCTAAGTCTCTCCCGTCAGTCGCTATCCGAACCTTAGCCCTTGATCCATGGACCATGTACCTTGGCCCACCAATTTCTCTGTACCTTAGTCCCAGCCAAACAAACCATCATGTCAAGCCTAATCATTCGTCCTGCCACGGTAGCCGATCTGGCCTGGGTCAACGAGCAATACCAGGCCATCAACTTCCTGCCTTCCGACCTGAGCACCGACTACATTGCCATTGCCGAATGGGAAGGTACCTCCTGCGGCATCGGTAGACTGGTGCGAATGGAAGGCGGCCACGAAGAGTTAGGTGGCATGTATGTGTTAGATGGCTTTCGCCAAAAAGGCATTGCCCGAAATATTGTCGGCCATCTGCTGGAACAACGTAATGAGCAAGCCAAACTTTGGTGCATTCCCTTCCGGCATCTTTCGGGCTTTTACGAAACCTTTGGCTTCGAACCGGTAGGGCCCGACCATCCGGATATTCCGCCGGCTGTCGCCAAAAAAATGAATTGGTGTGATACGTATCAGGAGCAACAGACATCACTCCTCCTGATGCCTTGATGGTCACGCAGGAAGGCCTATTTCACGCGGCGAGCGCAACCCGTACGGGCGGTGATTCGCAGGATTTCCCACCTTACGTTTCGTGGTGTGGGCTCTACGCTCGATGCTCTCTGCCCTAAGCCATCCAGGGCAGAAACCCCGCAGCCAAGTAAAGCCTAAGCAGGTCAACTCCGGCATGTCCCTCCGGTCGCTTCCTTCCCTTCAGTCCCTAAGTCTCCCCCGTCTCTACGCCCCCTGACTACGCTAAAGCTTCGGCAGACAGGAATGCCCGACGCAGTCAGAGCCGGCGAAGCAATCACGCCATCCCTCCAATACCCAGCATCACCTCCTTCTCTACGGTCTCTAAGTCCCTTCAGTCCCTAAGTCTCCCCCCTCACACCCACTCATACTCGTACCACTCCCGACCGAAGCTACCATCGGCGTACAAATTGATCACCGCGTAGCCGGCACGGGTTTCGTAGTAC
>JASBTH010000311.1 GCA_030148525.1 Saprospiraceae bacterium
GCAGTTGGTGTTGAATTGATAAACCCGCAAAGCTACGGGATAAAAAAACCGGCTATCGAGCTCACACTCCATAGCCGGTATTTTTTTGCCGAAAGGCAGAAAACGATTACATAGACCACGTCTTGAACGGTACGCGGACCATGGTATCATCCCAGGCCATGATCAGGTGGGCGCCGTCTTCCACTTCTTCGAACATAATGGTGAACGCCTCTACGGTATCCTCCGTCTCCATAGAAGGCACCGTGATAGTAGCCACATTATTATCGGCGCTGTAGGCATAAGCACCCCAGCCGTCGAGATCCGTGTTGATCATCACTTCCCATTCGTCCTCACCGGGAACAGTGTACAAGGTATATCGTCCGGCCTTGACTTTGGTATCACCGACAACGACGTCTTCGAAAAAGGTGATCTCTGTTGATTCGTTGGCTCCGGCACGCCATACATCACCGTAGCTGATCAGGTCACCAAAAATATCGCGCCCTTTTTTCTGGGGGCGGGAGTATACGACCTTCATGACCGGTTGCATAGCCATTTTTTGGGCATCGGTATCCGCAAAGGCACGGAATGCAGCCCGATTCGGGAAATAAGCAGCGTCCATAGGAGACGCGTCCATTCCGGGCATTTCCTGAGCACTAACGGTCCCCAGGGTCATCAGCATTAGGGCAGCCAAAGTTAAAAACCACTTCATACTATCGAATTTTAATGAGTAAAAGGAAAAATTAGCACTCCGTGATTGGTGAACGAGGCACTAATACGATTGCATAACAAGGAGAATCTAATCTGGTTGCTTGCAATCGACGTAAAGGTCGAATGTAACGTCCAATCGAACTGACGTGGCAGCGACATAGGCCATAATTGAACGAAATTGTATCTTTCCGGCAAAGGCTATTTTCATGACTCCTTACGAACCCCTGGACGATACTTCTCAATGGGACGACGGTCCATCCAACGGTGCCCCCAATGCCGTTACCATCGAAGTGCCCAATGAAAACCAGTTCATCCTCTTGTGTGTGGTGACCCTGGGATTGTATGCCGTGTGGTGGATGTACAAAACCTGGCGTTTCTTTGATGAGCGGGAACAAGCCAACCTCTACCCTGTCCTGCGGGCAGTATTAGCTCTGTTCTTCCTGTACAGCCTGTTGCAACGCATCAAGGGCTATGCTCTGGAGCGAGAACAGGAGGTTCCCTTTCAGCCGGTGGTACAGTACCTGGCTTATATTGCCCTATCCCTGACCGGCTACCTGCCGGAGCCCTACTTTCTGGTAGCCCTGGCAGCCTATCTAATGCTTTTACCGGGTTACCGAACCCTCTACGCGGCAATGGACGCCGATCCCCACTTTCGGATCCATTTTCAGGTACAGTTAAGCCAGCGACAATTAGCACTGGTATTCGTCGGTGGATTTTTCTGGCTCATGATGATCGTTGGACTCTTCGGCAGCTAGTGGTGACAGAACAAAAAGCCGGTAAAAACGTGGTGGGAATACACCATTTTTAGTGTTACCTGCATCACTTATTATAGCCATATGAAAACGCTACTTACTATCTGGGCCTGCCTGCTTGGACTGTTCAGCCTGAATGCCCAAAACCTACCCGTCTTTACCGCACAGGCGGAAGACGATGCCAATTACTTTGAAACCATCGACAACTTGCCCGGCGATGAATACAAAGATACCGCCATTTCCGAGCTTTTGATCGACGGGGTGGGTGTACACTAGACAAAAATTCTTTAAAGGCTTGCCAAAGTCGGAAAGCGGAAAGCGGAGGTCGGAAATTAATCGGGACTGCTGAGACGATAGAGACTACAGAAACTGAAGGGACCGGAGTGACTTGATGAAATCGGTAGCCTGCGCTAAAGCTACGGCAGTCAGGGAAATCGGAAGGCGGAAGTAAAGGATGGAGAGGACCGAAGCGACAGTAGAGATCTTAGAGACCAAGTCGCTAAAGTCCTAATACATAATACCTAATACCATGTACCACAACTAATAATCCAGATCCACGCCACCTGATTCGGGTTCTTTTTGGTCTTCTTCAGTACGCTCTTGGAACTCCTGGCGGAAGGTTTTGCGGAAGCGCAATCGCTGACGGTAGGGATA
>JASBTH010000333.1 GCA_030148525.1 Saprospiraceae bacterium
GGCCTATTCACGAAAGGTGAATTGGGGAATGGGCGAAAGGGAGAATTGGAGATTTACCAAATCTCCCTTTCAGATTCCCAAACAGCACCTCTGTGAGCCACCTTCGCACCTCCTAATCTATTTTGTTTTTCAGAAGACAAAGCACTCCAATCTCCTCCTTCGACAGATTCTCTGATTCCCGGAGCAGGCGACGGATCTCCTGTTCGAAATACCGGATGGTACGACCTTCCATATAGTCGTCGATCACCCGGGGATCAATGTAGGAATCACGGGCGACGGCGGGTGTATTTCCGAGGCGTTCGGCCACCCTGTTAACTGCTTCGCGGATATTCGCATCGAGCCGCTTTTGGTCTTTGGGCTGCACGGCCCCAAGTTCGTCGAGGGCCATGGCGGCGATCATGGTACCCGCCCAGGTACGGAAGTCCTTGGCGGAAAAAGCCTCCCCCATCACTTCGTGAATGTATTCGTTGAGGTGTTCGCTTTTTACATCCGTCTTGCGGCCGTGCTCGTCGTAGAATTTGAAGATCTCGTAGCCGGGGATACCGTCCAGTTCCTGTACAATTTTGGCCAGTTTCGCATCGACAATCTCCCGTTCCTGTTCCTTTCCGGATTTACCCACGTAGGAAAAATACAGGGTATCGTCTTCGATGGTAAGGTGCTTGCTGCGCAGGGTGGTGAGTCCGTAGGTATTGTTCTCGCGGGTGTAGGCATCACTCCCCGGACGGAAAAAGGCGGTTTCCATGAGCCGCAGCATGGTGGCCAGTACTTTTTCGCGGGTAGGCTCTTCGTGGCGCAGATGCTGACCGGTCACGCGGCGCATATGTTCCAGCTTGTCGGCAAAGCGGATGATACGATTGTATTTGGCTTCCTGCCGCCGTTCGATGTAGGAGGGGTTGTAAATGTACTGTTTACGGTCTTTAGCGTCGCGCCCTGTCACCCACACATCGTCCGACCGGTTTTGAGTGATCTCTACGTTGGTCCAGGCCGGCGGAATGACCAGCGAGTCGAACCATTTGCGAAGCGATTTTTCTTTGACGGTATTCCCCTGCTCATCCTGGTAGGTAAAGCCACGTCCGTGGGGTTTGCGATAGTACATTGGTTTGGGGCGTTCGTTCCTGGATCAGATTTACTGCTTTGGAACTCCAGAACGGGGTAGTTGGTTCGCAGGACGTCGATCCTTCTGCGGCCGTAGAAGCCCTTACGGGCGAAGGCGGGGCCGAATCGGCTTTTCATAGCCCCATAATTATTTGCTTTTTGAATCGCAGCACTAGAGAGGTCCAATATTGGTATTAAAAAGACAAAAAAATCGGCATCGACCTCGGTAGTGTCGTGGATTAAGAATCGCTATCCTGGGCAGGTCCCTGGTCGATCCGGTAGCGCGGCGGGTCAAGAATGCATTATTTCTGGATACAGGAAAAGTCGGTCCAGAGGACCGACCTCCTATGGTAGCCTACTCCTCAAACCGAGTCACCTGAATGTGGCCTTTTTTGGGTTTTACCTGAAGCCCGTATTCCTCCAGTGACTGAATGATAGACTCCTCCGATGACATGAGCAATTCGAAGGTATATTTTGTCTGATCCTTACCATTATACACCCAGTCGCTATCGGTTTCCTGAATGAGTACCTCCATGACCTTCCGCAGGGTACATTTGGTGAATCGCTTCGTCTCAAAATCACCATTCATAAAGCCCGTAAATCTGCCCGACACATCGGGGACCAACCGGGATGCATCCGACACACTCACCTGATAGGTGGTATTGGGTTCCTTGGATTCGATGGCTTGCAAACCGATTAAGGCATAGAGTTCCTTTTTGAGTTGCTTGCTCATATCCTCATCCGGGTACTTATTGATGTGAGCAAAATTATACAACCGATGACGGTAAGCATCCGGTAAAACGAATTTCTCGTGAGGGAATAAGGTCCGAAACAGCTCGTCAAGGGTAGTAGCAGGAAAGACACCACTTTTGGTAGCAACCGCATAAAAGCCGTTGACTTTTGATTGTTCGGAATTGGTGAGCACTTCCTTAATATGAACAAACCAGGTGACGCTATCATCCTTAAACAGATCATCATATTGATCAAATGTTACTCTGCCACGCACAGGTTTGGTCGATTGATCCGGACCCTCCACCCTTGTTTTTTTCCTCGCTTTTCCGGGGTTCTCGATGGGGCGGTCATGCACAAAATCCGACAGCACATCCATAGTCAGATCATGCGGGTTACCGAACCAGCGAACGATGTTCTGCTGGTCGATCAGCACCAACAGGGGATAATACGCTAATCCCCGTCGACCATCGCCGAAAGCCTTTTGGGTGCGACCGTACTCATCCGTCACCACTGCCGATTGAAAATAAACCTTATCGAATACCTGTCGGGCCACTTCGGGTGGCTCATCGGTCATCGACAGGAACTGCACGTCGGAGCGATTCAGTTGCGCCTGGAGGTGGTTCAAATGGGGTACCGCATCCAGACATGGTTTACACCATGTCGCCCAAAATTCAAGAACGATATATTTCTGGTGCAGACTGGTATCCTCCGGGATGTGGAGCAACCATTCGGTTATCGTAATGGGCGGAGCGGGCTGACCAACGTCCAGTGTTTGTTGCGCGGTGAGCTGCCCGCAAAGGGCGATGGAAAGGATGGTGAGGATCAGAGGTAACCGGAAAAAGGAGGTACGCATGGGTTTAGTTTTTTGCGTCAAACAAGGACTTGTTCTAATATCCGGTTTTATGAGGTATTATTCAACCACTCAGGGCACAAGGAACACTAAGTCTGATACCATCCTTGCTTAGGTGGTTATACCTTACTCATTCACCCGCACCTCCCGATAATCAAACCGAAAGGTATCCCGCCCACCCTGCACGAACAGCAGTTGATCGATCATTGGTCCGTATCCCGTTTCTTCCCGGGCAATGGGTATCAGTTCGATCTGCTCGGTGGTATCCATGGGATTACGGATGACCACCTTGTCGAGGCGTTGCTCACCGGCGTGGTAGTATAGGTCGACCGGATTCCCGACCACGTCCCGGCCCACAAAGCGCGCGTAATCCGTTTCCCGCCAGATTACCGAATCACGGAAGGTTATCTCCTCCCAGAAACCCAATGGATCGATGAACATGCGATGGATCTCGTGCCCCCGGATGATGGCTACTACCTCCCGAGCGAGCGTATCGGTGACCTTGCCCAGTGTATCGTAGGCGTAGCCGCTTTGGTCCGGCATGGCCCGGGCGATGTAGGGGGATCGTCCGTCGGTGTAGTGCTGGGCGAAATAGCCGTAGCCGTTCCGCGAGGATCGGACTTCCGTAATATAGGCTCCATTCGGGCCCACACAATCAGCGATGGTGGTGAGGGTATCGATGCTGTTGTAGGCAGCTGGTAAAAGGAGCCTTTTTTCGGAGGATTCCCGCTGGCAATGGATGAGCAGGAAACCTACGAAAAAAAGGGCAAGCACCTGAATAAAAGAACTGGCTGGTCGATACATGTTGGAATGGTTAGGTGACTAGACAAAAATAGGATGTGTTGCCGACCTGAGGAATTCGTTGGTATAGGGAGAATCCGTGGTGGTATGTTGTTAACCACACAGACAGTAAGACCACAAGGAGCACTAAGTGTACTTAGTAACTGAACGTTTACAACAGGTAAAATATACTCCAGATCATCGCCAGATTAAAACCTGCGTGGCAACAGATCGCTCCCCACAGGGAGCCCGACCACTTTTTCATCCGGAAGAAGACCAGGCTGACGCCAAACATACCCGCTACCCACAGGAGGGCCGGGAGCGGGAAAAAGGCCCAGGTACCATTCGCGAATACCAGCCCGAAGTGCGCCAGGTGGGTGAGCGCAAAGGCCGCGCTATCGATCAGGGAAGTTCGCCCCTCTCCGACCGAGGTGGCAAAGCTACTGTGCACGATCCCGCGGAAGAAAAACTCCTCCCCGATCGGACTGAATACCATGCCCGTGATCGCCATGACCGCAAACAGGATTCGCTTATCGGCCGGGGAGATGGGATCCGGAATGGCGTAGGATTGGCCGATGTAGACGTACCAGTTTTGGATGGTATCGCCGTACAAACCAACGCCGATCGCATACAGTACCAACGCCAGAACGATCCCCAGTCCGAAGGCCAGGAGCAAAGCCCCCCACTTCCGGGTACCGCGTATCCCGATCGACCGCCGCCCGGCTTTATGGAGAAAAAGGAAAGGCACCAGGGCCGAGACCACCATGATCGCTCCGATCGGACCGTAGTTGCCGGTCTGATTGGCGTTCAACACCAACAAAAACCGGGGTACACAGATGACCAGCAACAGGAACAGGCCAAATCGGGCGTCGAAGTGGAAGCGTTTTTGCCAGAATGGTTTGAGGTGGTTGGACATTAGGAATGCTTAAAATATACCCACACACCAAGCATCAACCCCACCGTCGTAAATACGATCCCGATCAACAGCCGCGTTCTGGCGTGGGCAATGCCCTTTTCCAGCGGAATGATCTCCTCTCCGTTGGATCGGTACATCCCGGAGACCGGGGCACTTTTCGCATCCTTTTCTACGGAATAACCACCGACCAGCGATGTTTTCTTGACCATCAGACGCAGCGTATCCCCGGCCTCGATGGAATCTATTTCCGTAGGGGCCAGGTAATATAATTTCCCCCGGAGCCGGTATTCTCGGGGGTCGTTTGCCAGATAGATTTTGGCCATGGTTATCCGCTGCTCCCCAAACTCTTTATGCTCTTCGAGGTTGTACGCTACCGGTTGAGCGACGGTACCAATAACTTCTTCGTAATCGGTGGCACGCTCATTCCAGGCGCCCATCATAATGAGGACACCGACAATGGTCCAGATAGCACTCAGGATATATAACAACAGGATCATGCCGTTTCTCATTTATCTGGCAATTATGATGTTGACAGAGATAGGTTTTCCCCGTAGAGCACCCATTTTACAAAAAGAAGAATACAACCTTACCAGTACAACGGGGATCACCCGATCCCTAAGCGATTTCGATATGCATGACGTAAAAAAAATCTTTACAAAGATTACCTGGCCACCCTTGTTGAATGCATCATTTTCAACCGCCACCCCTCTTCGGTTTTCACCGCCAAAGCACTTTCCAGCCACTGCCGTTTGGCGACCACCGTGTCGGCCCGAACGAATTCGGCGTAGTTGCGGTA